>CALFWN010000249.1 GCA_937928335.1 uncultured Litoreibacter sp.
CCATAGACCGGGCAGCCGGTCTGCCGGTTATGCTGTACAATTATCCGGGACGCATGTCTGCCAACATGGATGCGGAAACGCTTGACCGACTCGGCAAAAGCCCCAATTTCTGCGCCATCAAGGAAAGCTCGGGCGATGTGAACCGGCTGCATATGCTGGCGCGCGACTATCCCCATATTGCGCTGAGCTGCGGCATGGATGACCAGGCGCTGGAGTTCTTTGCATGGGGCGCGCGGTCCTGGGTCTGCGCAGGCTCAAACTTTGCACCGGAGGCGCATATCGCGCTCTATCAGGCCTGCGTGCTGGAGGGCGATTTCACCAAGGGCCGGGCGATCATGTCGGCCATGCTGCCTTTGATGCGGGTGCTCGAACAGGGTGGGAAATTTGTGCAATGCATCAAATATGGCCTCACCCTGCGCGGCATCGACGCAGGCCCCCCGCGCAAGCCGTTGCAGCCGCTGAACAAGGATGACAAGCGCCAGCTGGCCGAGGTGATCCGCACTATGAACACCACGATTTCGCGCATCACCGGAGACGCAACATGACCGATCTTTTGACCCATGCCGAATATCAGGCGATGGCCGCCGCGATGGAATTTCCCCGCACCGCCTTCATTGACGGCAAGTACCGGGCCGGCAGCGGCGACAGCTTTGCGACCACAAACCCGGCAACAGGGGAGGTGCTGGCCCGGATTGCGGGATGCAATGCGCAGGATGTAGACCTTGCGGTTTCCAAGGCGCGGGAGGCGTTTGAGCAGGGCCATTGGTCAAAGCTGCACCCCTCTGAGCGCAAGGACGTGTTGGTCCGCCTGTGCAAACTCATGACCCGCAACCGCCGCGAGCTGGCGGTGATGGAGAGCCTCGAAAGCGGCAAGCCGATCCGTGATTGCGAGACCATCGACCTGCCTGAGACGATCCAGTGCATCAAATGGCACGCCGAGGCGATTGACAAGATATATGACCAGACCAGCCCCACCGGCGACGATGCGCTCTCGGTGATTATGCGCGAACCCATCGGCGTTGTGGGCGCCGTGCTGCCGTGGAACTTCCCGTTGATGATGCTGGCCTGGAAGATCGGCCCGGCGCTGGCGGCGGGATGCTCGGTGATCGTCAAACCGGCGGAGCAGACCTCGATGACCGCCCTGCGCGTGGCAGAGCTGGCCCATGAGGCGGGCGTGCCGCGCGGGGTGTTGCAGGTCTTGCCGGGGGACGGGCCATCCGTGGGGGAGCCTCTGGGCCTGCATATGGGCGTCGATATGGTCAGCTTCACCGGCTCGACTGAAACCGGCCGCCGGTTCCTGCGCTACGCGGCGGACAGCAACCTGAAAAAGGTCGTCCTGGAATGCGGCGGCAAGAACCCGGCGGTGGTGCTCGATGATGCCGAGAACCTCGATCATGTCGCCATGCACGTGGTCAATGCGGCGTTCTGGAACGCGGGGCAAAATTGCTCTGCCACGTCGCGGTTGATCGTGCATGCCTCGGTCAAATCCGCGCTGATGGAGCGGATCACCGCGCGGCTGCGGGATTGGAAAACCGGAGACCCGCTTGATCCCGGCACCCATATCGGCGCGCTGATAGACGCGGGCCATTGCAAGAAGGTGCGCAGCTATCTCGACAAGAAGGATCAGGGGCAGGACGCTTTCATTCCGCCCGTGATCTACGAGGTCAGCGCCGACGACCCCAAAGCGCAGCAGGAGATTTTCGGCCCTGTTTTGTCGGTGATCGAAGTGGCCAGCAATGACGAGGCCATCGCCGTGGCCAACCAGACAGAATACGGCCTTGCCGCCAGTGTGTTCACCGCCAATACAAGGCAGGCGATCCGCGCGGCCCGCGACATTCAGGCAGGCACGGTGACGGTCAATTGCTACGGCGAGGGCGACATCGCCACGCCCTTCGGCGGCTACAAGCAGTCGGGCTTTGGGGGGCGCGACAATGGGCTGCACGCCCATGACCAGTTTACCGAGCTGAAAACCATCTGGATCGACCTCACAGATCCCGCCGAGGGGGATAATATCGCATGAGCGTGGAGGCGGTCGGAACAGTGCGCAGGGGCCGGGGCGCGCGCAAGGCGCAGCGCCAGACCCGTGGCGTGACCATGCTGCCCGCGCTCAAGCGCGGCATCCCAGTGATGGAGCCGATGAGCGCCGAGCGCGTCGCCCAAATCGACGCGGCCTCGATGGATATTCTTGAAAATGTCGGCGTCGTTTTTCGTGACCCGGTCGCGCTGGAGGACTGGCGGCGCGCCGGGGCTGATGTGCGCGGCGAAACCGTGCATCTGGATCGCGGCCATGTGCGCGAGCTGATCAAGACGATCCCTGCAACCTTCACCTACCACGCCCGCAACCCGGCCAATAACCTGCCCTTTGGCGGGGATTACGCGATGTTCGTGCCCATGACCGGCGCACCCTATCTGCGCGACATGGACGACTTGCGGCGCAACCCGACGCTTGAGGATCTGGCCAATTTCCACAAGCTCAGCCATATGCTACCCGCGATGCACTCCTCTGCGCATCACATTGTCGAGCCCTATGACCACCCGATCAGCCAGCGGCATCTGCGTATCACCTATTCGTCGATGAAGCACTCCGACAAGACCTTCATGGGCATGACGACCAGCCCGAAAAACGCCGAAGATGTGCTTGCGATGTGCGCCATCCTGTTTGGCCGCGACTATATGATGACCCATCCGGTGGTGACCGGCAATTGCAACGGCAACTCGCCCTTGGTGTGGGACGAGACCATGCTGGGCGCGATGCGGGCCTTCGTGCGGATGAACCAGCCGGTGCTGTGCTCTCCTTTCGTGCTGGGGGGTGCCAACACGCCCGCTGGCACCGCGCCCACCGTAGCCCAGCTCAATGCGGAGGCGTTGAGCGCCTTGGCCTATACGCAGGTGGTCCGCAAGGGCGCGCCTGCCATCTACGGCCATTACCTTGCGACCGTCTCGATGAAATCCGGCGCGCCGATGGCGGGCACGCCCGAGATCAGTCTGATGAATATGATGATCGGCCAGATGGCGCGGTTCTACGACATCCCCTGGCGCACCTCGAACACGCTGGGCGGGGCCAAGACCTTTGACGCGCAGGCAGGCTATGAAAGCGCCAGCACCATGATGGCGGTGTTGATGTCGGGGGCGCATTATATCTGGCATTCGGCGGGTTGGAACGAGGCGGGGATGCACTGCTCTATGGCCAAGTTTGTGGTCGATGCAGAGCAATGCGCGATGGGCTACCGCATGGCGCAGGGCATCAACTGGGAGGGCTTTGACGAGGCGATAGCCGCGGTCAGCGACGTGGGCCCCGGCGGGCATTATCTGGGCCATCCCCATACGCTGGAGAATTTCCAGCAGGCGTTTTTCATGCCGGAGCTGTTCGATAATAACTCCATCGAGCAATGGCAGGCCGACGGGTCGGTCGAGATCAACGAGCGCGCACTGACGCGCGTGCGCGCGCTTCTGGACGAGTATCAGGAGCCCACACTGGATGCGGGCATCAACGAGGCCCTGCTGGATTATATCGCCCGGCGCGAGCGGGAGATACCGGCGGCGGACGCGCTGAACCAAGACCTCTGAGATGGCGGTGATCCGTGTCAGGAAACTACCTGTCGATCCCGGTCCTGCCGCGTGGAACGCGCTTCTGCCGGAGCGTGCGGCGGCTGTGGCGCTTGACGCGCATATCACCAGCGACTGGCTGATCATCGGCGCGGGGTTTGCAGGCCTCGCCGCCGCCCGCAGGCTGTCTCAGCTATGCCCGGCGGACCGGATCACGGTCCTTGACGCGGCCCGTGTGGCCGAGGGGCCAGCCGGGCGCAACTCCGGCTTCATGATCGATTTGCCGCATGACCTGTCCTCGCAGGATTATGGCGGGGCGCTGGCGCAGGACCGGCAGCTGACAGCTGACAACCGCCATGCCATCTCCTTTGCTGCCGATATGGCGCAGGAATACGGGCTGGACGGGGCGACCTTCGCGCGCAGCGGCAAGATCAATGGCGCGGCGACGGCCAAAGGGGACCGCCACAATCGCAGCTATGCGGCCCATCTTGACGCGCTGGGCGAGCCTTATGAGATGCTTGACGCGGATGGAATGCGGGCGCTGACCGGAACGCGCTACTACCAAAGCGGGTTGTTCACGCCCGGCACCGCGATGATCCAGCCCGCCGCCTTCATGCGCGGGGTGGCGGCGGGGCTCGGCTCGAACCGGGTGCAGATTTTCGAGAACAGCCCGGTGCTGGAGCTGTCACGACAGGGCAGCTGGACCGCCCGAACGCCCGAAGGCTCGGTGAGAGCGCCCAAGGTTATTCTGGCGGTCAACGGCCATCTGAATAGTTTCGGCTTCCTGCAAAACCGCCTGATACATGTCTTCACCTATGCCTCGATGACCCGCGCCCTGACGCAATCCGAGGTGAAAGCGCTGGGCGGCAAGGCACTTTGGGCGCTCACGCCAGCCGACCCTGTGGGGACAACCGTGCGCCGCATTGCCGGTGCCGGGGGCGACCGGATCATCATCCGCAACCGCTTCACCTATGACCCCGGCATGGAGGTGGATGCGGCCCGCATGGCCCGCGTCGCACGCGATCATGACCGGGCGTTCCGGGCGCGGTTCCCAATGCTGCCGGGCGTCGAGATGGCGTATCGCTGGGGCGGACGGCTCTGCCTCAGCCGCAACAATGTCGGCGTGCTGGGGGAGCTGGAGGCGGGGTTATACGCGGCCTGCTGCCAGAACGGGCTTGGCACGACGCGCGGCATGTTGTCGGGGATGCTGGCGGCAGAGCTGGCAACCGGCACGCCCTCGACGCGCCTGACCCGCGCGCTTGCCGCCCCCCAACCCACGCGCCTGCCACCCTTCATGAAGCTGGGCGCGAACGCCTATCTGAAATGGCAGGAAGCCAGGGCAGGGGCGGAGCTGTAGCCATCTCTTCAGGCTTTCATCGCGATGGGTGCTCTGCTAGGCAGGATCAGCTTTTTCTATCGCCGAGCCACAAATGATCAAAAGTCAGATTACATTCAAGCAGCTGGAGGCCTTCACCTTCGTTGTCGA
>CALFWN010000250.1 GCA_937928335.1 uncultured Litoreibacter sp.
GGACTGTGGGCAGAAATTTGATCCCCGCTATCCACAGCCCCTACATATTACATCATCTTTTCTTTCTTCTTTTTATATTTAAGAGGGATAACAGAAAGGGAGCACATATGACCGATCTGCTCTACGCGGCCTACCCTTGGGTGAAGGCGTTGCATGTGATGGCCGTGATCTCCTGGATGGCAGGGTTGTTCTATCTCCCTCGGCTGTTTGTCCATCACACAGAGAAAGTCGAGACAGGGACCGAGACCGACGCTCTGTTTGCGATGATGGAGCATAAGCTGCTGCGGGTGATCATGAACCCGGCGATGATCGTGGCCTGGCTTGCCGGGCTTTATATGATCGCGCTTGGCGGGTTTGACTGGTCAGAGGCATGGTCGTGGATCAAGTCCGCCTGCGTTCTGGTGATGACCTGGTTTCACCATTGGTGCGGTTTGCGCCGCAAAGAGCTTGCTACAGGCACCAATACCCGCACGGGGCGGCAGTACCGCATGATGAACGAGGTCCCTACCGTGCTGATGATCCTGATCGTTGTCAGCGTGATTGTGCGGCCCTTCTAGGCGACAGAACATTTGACAGGTGAGGTCCGGGCTCCTATGTCGGGATCAAACGCAAACAGTGCGCCGTCCGGCGTGGCTGGTTTCCGAATGAAATTCTAGATGAGACACGCCAGAGCGGGGGTTCCCGCCTGGCCTGCTGACAGGTGTAACCCTATGTCCGACGAAAATACCGTAGATGAGAAAGAAACCGATCTGGCCGATGGCCCGATGCTTCTTGGTGAAGATACTGAAAGCCTGAATCTGGCTGATCTGAAAAAGCAAAAGCCTGCTGATCTGGTGTCGATGGCTGAAGAGCTTGAGATCGAAAACGCCTCGACCATGAGCAAGGGGGATATCATGTTCTCCATCCTCAAGGAGCGTGCGGATGAGGGATGGGAGATCTCCGGCGACGGTGTGCTGGAAGTGATGCAGGACGGGTTTGGCTTTCTGCGCTCGCCCGAGGCGAACTACCTGCCGGGTCCTGATGATATCTACGTCTCGCCTGATATGATCCGCCAGCATTCGCTGCGCACAGGCGACACGGTGGACGGTGTGATGGATGCGCCGAAAGAGGGGCAGAATTACTTCGCGATCAACAAGGTTACGACGATCAATTTTGAGGAACCCGAAAAGGCTCGCCACAAGGTAAGTTTCGACAACCTGACGCCGCTTTATCCCGACGAGCGCATGACGATGGAGATCGCAGATCCCACCATCAAGGACCGCTCTGCCCGGATCATTGATCTGGTTGCCCCTATCGGGAAAGGCCAGCGCTCCCTGATCGTAGCGCCGCCGCGCACAGGTAAGACCGTGCTGCTGCAAAACATTGCCGCCAGCATCGAGAAGAACCACCCTGAATGCTACCTGATCGTGCTGCTGATTGACGAGCGGCCGGAGGAGGTTACCGACATGCAGCGTTCCGTGAAGGGGGAGGTTGTGTCCTCTACCTTTGACGAGCCTGCCACGCGCCATGTGGGCGTGTCGGAGATGGTGATCGAGAAAGCCAAGCGGCTGGTCGAGCATAAGCGCGATGTGGTGATCTTGCTGGATTCCATCACCCGGCTGGGCCGTGCCTTCAATACGGTGGTGCCGTCGTCGGGTAAGGTTCTGACCGGTGGTGTGGATGCCAACGCGCTGCAACGCCCCAAGCGCTTCTTCGGGGCAGCCCGGAACATTGAGGAAGGCGGTTCCCTGACCATCATTGCAACCGCGCTGATTGATACCGGCTCGCGTATGGATGAGGTGATCTTCGAGGAGTTCAAAGGCACCGGCAACTCCGAGATTGTTCTGGACCGCAAGGTGGCCGACAAGCGGGTCTTCCCGGCGATGGACATCCTCAAATCCGGCACAAGGAAAGAGGATCTGCTGGTCGATGCGAAAGACCTTCAGAAAACCTTCGTGCTGCGCCGTATCCTGAACCCGATGGGCACCACGGACGCTATCGAGTTCCTGATTGGCAAGCTGAAGCAGACCAAGTCCAACGATGATTTCTTCGACTCGATGAACGCGTAGGAAATTACGCGCTTATCCCTGATTTTTTGTTTTAATACAAAAGGTTAAGTGGGATG
Source organism: uncultured Litoreibacter sp. (assembly GCA_937928335.1). Lineage (GTDB taxonomy): Bacteria > Pseudomonadota > Alphaproteobacteria > Rhodobacterales > Rhodobacteraceae > Litoreibacter. The sequence continues at coordinate 2,105 of CALFWN010000250.1, forward strand.
GATACGATTTATTCACTGGCAACTGGCCGTGGCAAGGCTGGGGTCGCGGTCATTCGCGTCTCGGGGCCTCTGGCGGCGGATTGTGCGGTTACGCTGGCAGGGTTTCGGCCCTCGGGGCGCGTGCCCTCCCTGCGCCGATTGGTCGATGCACAGGGCGCGTTGATTGATGAGGCCCTGGTTCTGTTCTTTGCGGCAGGCCAGAGTTTCACCGGGGAAGATGTGGTGGAATTTCAGACCCACGGCAGCCCGGCAATCGTGGCTGCAGTGTTGGATCGCCTGAGCAGTATTGATGGCGTCCGTCTGGCTGGGCCCGGCGAATTCACCCGCCGTGCCCTTGAAAACGGCTGCCTTGATCTGGCGCAGGTCGAGGGCCTCGCAGATCTGATCGATGCAGAGACGGAGGCCCAGCGCAAACAGGCCGTGCGCGTGTTCGATGGTGCCCTGGGCGCACGTACGGAGCGGTGGCGCAGCGACCTGATCCGCGCAGCCGCCCTTCTGGAGGCGACGATTGATTTTGCGGATGAGGATGTGCCGGTTGATGTCACGCCCGAGGTGATTGCGCTGGCTGAAGGTGTGCTGGGTGAAGTGCGTCAGGAAATCGCTGGCTCCTCAGCCGCCGAGCGCATTCGTGACGGGTTTGAAGTAGCCATTCTGGGCGAGCCGAATATCGGAAAATCCACGCTGCTTAACGCGCTGGCCGGGCGCGATGCGGCGATTACTTCGGCGGTGGCTGGCACGACCCGCGATGTCATTGAGGTGCGGATGGATCTTCAGGGCCTGCCGGTGACGTTTCTTGACACAGCCGGGTTGCGGGAAACCTCTGATGAGGTTGAAGGGCTGGGCATTCAGCGCGCGTTGAGCCGTGCGCAGATGGCTGACCTTCGGGTGATTCTCACCGATAATGGGGCGCTGCCCCCTGCCCTTCAGACTGAGCCCTCAGATATCTTGCGCAATGGCAAAGCTGATCTGAATGATGGTAACGGCGTCTCCGGGCGGATCGGGGTCGGCGTTGATGCATTGATCCGTGATGTGGTTAATGTGCTTGAGACAAAGGCCAGCGGGGCCTCCCTGGCCATTCGCGCGCGGCATCGGGAGGCGCTTGAGAAGGGCGCTGCCTCTTTGCAAATGGCTTTGGATGAGCTAGAGCGCGGCATGGATCGGTCCGAGCTTGCAGCAGAGGAGCTTCGGATTGCCATTCGCGCCCTTGAAACATTGGTGGGGCGCATCGATGTAGAGAGCTTGCTCGACGAGATTTTTGCGAGCTTTTGTCTGGGTAAGTAGCACCGTTTGGGAAAGGGAGTGTTTCACGTGAAACATTCGGATTTCGACGTCATTGTTATCGGAGGGGGTCACGCGGGCACCGAAGCTGCCGCGGCTGCCGCCAGAACAGGTGCGCGTACCGCTTTGGTGACCCATAGGGCGGATACGATTGGGGTCATGTCCTGCAATCCCGCTATCGGGGGGCTGGGCAAAGGCCATCTGGTCCGCGAAATTGATGCGCTTGACGGATTGATGGGCCGCGCTGCGGATGCGGCTGGCATCCAGTTCCGGCTTCTGAACAGAAGCAAAGGCCCTGCTGTGCAAGGCCCAAGGGCGCAGGCCGACCGCGCGCTTTACCGTGCTGCCATCCAGCAGATGGTGGCTGCGCAGGAAAATCTTACGGTTATTGAAGGCGAAGCCGCCGACTTTATCATGAGTGGCGTGCGTGTTGCTGGGGTTCAGCTCGGCGACGGTTCCCAGATCAAGGCCCATGCGGTTGTCTTGACCACAGGCACGTTCCTGCGCGGTGTTATCCATATTGGCGACGTTGCGCGCCCCGGTGGGCGGATTGGCGATAAACCATCCATCGCGCTGGCCGAGCGTATCGACAGTTTTGGCTTGCCGCTTGGGCGCTTGAAAACCGGCACGCCTCCGCGCCTTGATGGCCGAACCATTGCTTGGGACGGGCTGGAAATGCAGCCCGGTGATGATGATCCGACGCT
>CALFWN010000251.1 GCA_937928335.1 uncultured Litoreibacter sp.
ATGAACCTGCAGGGCGAAATACTCGCCAACAGCCGGGAGGCCGAGCAGCTGGCTCTGTTTCAGGCGCTTGTGGCGGGTGCGATGGGGCTGATCATCGGGGCTGTGATCTGGATCGTTGCGGAGCGGCGGCGGGGGTTCCTGCAACGCATCGCGCTGGAGGAAGAGGCCAATGCCCGGCTTGAGGCTCGCGTGGCCAAACGCACCGCCGCCCTTGAGCAGGCGCAGCAGGAGCTGTTGCAGGCCTCCAAACTGTCGGCGCTGGGGCAGATGTCTGCGGGGATCAGCCATGAGCTGAACCAGCCGCTGATGGCCATTCGCTCTTTTGCAGAAAACGGTGAGGAATTTCTGCGCCGGGGCAAGGCGGATGTCGCGGGCGAGAACCTTGGCCGGATCAACGAGCTGGCGCGGCGGATGGGGCGGATCATCAAGAACCTGCGGGCCTTCTCCCGGCAGGAGACGGAGCCCTTGGGGCAGGTGGATGTGCTGGCCGCCATCGACGCGGTGCTGGACCTCTCTGCCACCCGGCTGCGTGACGAGCGGGTGTTGCTGACGCGCGATGTCCCGCACGGCCCGATCTATGTTCATGCGGGCGAGGTGCGGTTGCAGCAGGTGTTGATCAACCTGATCAGCAATGCGGTCGATGCGATGGAAGGCCAGAGCGAGAAACGCTTGATCCTGACTGTGAGCGTCAGCGATACGGTTTGTGTGGCGGTGCGTGACAGCGGGCCGGGGCTGGAGGATGCAGAAAAAATCTTTGACCCGTTTTATTCGACCAAGGAGGTCGGCCGCTCGGAAGGGATGGGGCTGGGCCTGTCGATTTCCTACGGGCTGGTCCAGAGTTTTGGCGGTGATATCAGGGGCCGTAACCACCCCGAGGGCGGCGCTGAATTCACCATTGAGCTTGCCCGCCAACAGCCCACGGAGGCGGCGGCATGAGCCTGCCATTGGTGTTGCTGGTTGATGATGACGCCGCCGTGCGCGACGCGCTGGGCCAAACCCTTGAGCTGGCAGATATGGAGCCGATCCTTGCGGGTTCCTTCATTGTCGCCAAGGACGTGATCAGCCGCCGTTTCGAGGGCGTGGTTGTCACCGATATCCGAATGCCGGGGCGCGACGGGTTTCATCTGCTTGACTACACACAGGGCATTGACCCGGAGCTGCCGGTGATCTTGCTGACCGGGGAGGGCGATATCCCGATGGCGGTCAAAGGCATGTCGGGCGGGGCCTTTGATTTTCTAGAAAAACCCTGTGCGCCCAATCAATTCCTTGAGGTGATCGCGCGGGCGCAGGAATTCCGGCGCGGGGTGCTTGCGGCCCGCAACCACCGGATCACCTCCGAGGCGGGCGACGCGGCCTCGCGCCTGCTGTTTGGCGTCTCCGAGCTGTCCGAGCGGCTGCGTATGCAGGCGAGAAATGTCGCGCGCTCGGGCAGCAATGTGCTGATCTGCGGCGAGCCGGGCTCTGGCACGTCAAAAGTGGCGGAGGTTATTCATCTGCTTTCGGCCCGCGCCAAGCGCGGCTTTGTGAAACGCGCGGCGATGGGTTTGACCGCCGAGGCGCTGGAGGAGGCGTTGCAGGCGGCAGAGGAGGGCAGCCTGTTCATTGACACGATCGCGCAATTGTCGGAACCCGCGCAGCATACGCTGCTTGGCCATATCGAGCGCGGGGAGGGGGCGCGGGTTCTGGCCGCCACTCATGAGGATCGCCGGGGCGGCAAACCGGCGGCAGGCCTCTCGCAGCTGCATGACCAATTGGCGGGTGTCAGCATTCGCATCCCGGCGCTGCGGGAACGGCCCGAGGATATCCCCGTGCTGTTTCGCCACTATCTCGCGATTGCCTGTGAGCAGGCCGATTTGCCACAACCCAAGATCGTGGCGGAGCATATGGCCCGGCTGATGGCCAACCCGTGGCCCGGCAATGCGCGGGCCCTGATGAATGCCGCGATGCGCCACGCGATGGGCCTGCCGGAGCGTGACGAGGTCGAGCGCCTCAGCCTGGCAGAACGGATGGCGCAGGTAGAGCGCTCGGTGATCATCGAGGTGCTGCGCGCCCATAATGGCCACGCCACAGAGACCGCCAAGGCGCTGCAACTGCCCCGCAAGACCTTCTACGACAAGCTGGGCCGGCACAATATCCGGCCCGAGGACTACCGCTAGAGCCTCGGAGCAGTTGGTTCTTTGTTTGCCAGGGTCTTTGAGATCGCGCAAAATGCGGCGTCAACTGGATCGCCCTTGTGCTTGTCGTGTTGGGCGTGGCCATTACCACAAAATCCCTGCAGAGCGCGGACGCGGTCTGAGGCCTGTGTCAAAAGGTGTGCGACTTTTCGCACATTCGATGATGCGGGGTGCGGTGTATCGCCTGAGAAGACGGTTGCAATAGCCTGTAACAAAACGGTTTTGCATAAAATGGCGTGGCCTGCCCAGCTGCCACTTGAGGGGTATAGGCCGCATTGGGTAACGTCATCTGAAGGCGAGACCCGCCTCTAACAAATATGTTTCTGGGAGGAGCATCATGAAAGTCCTGACAACAACCGCAATCGCTCTGGCCGTATCGGCCACAGCAGCTTTCGCCGCCTGCGATGCGGGCGAAGTGGTGATGAAATTCAGCCATGTCACCAACACTGACAAGCACCCGAAAGGCATCGCCGCAACTGAGCTGGCCGCCCGCGTCAATGAAGAGATGAACGGCAAGGCCTGTATCGAGGTGTTCCCGAACTCGACGCTCTACACGGATGAAAAAGTGCTTGAGGCGATGTTGCAGGGCGACATTCAGCTGGCCGCGCCGTCGCTGTCGCTGTTCGAGAAATTTACCAAGCAGTTCCGCCTCTTTGACCTGCCCTTCATGTTCAAGGATATCGCAACCGTCGACGCGTTCCAGAACGGCCCGCAAGGTCAGGCGCTGAAGGATTCGATGCAGAAACGCGGCATTCAGGGGCTGCAATTCTGGCATAATGGCATGAAGCAGTTTTCGGCCAATGTGCCGCTGATGTCGCCTTCTGACGCCGATGGGCTGAAATTCCGTGTGCAGCCTTCCGACGTGCTTGTGGCGCAGATGGAGGCGCTGGGCGCCAACCCGCAGAAAATGGCCTTTGCCGAGGTTTATGGCGCGTTGCAGCAAGGCGTTGTGGACGGTCAGGAAAACACATGGTCCAACATCTTTGGCCGCAAGTTCTTTGAGGTTCAGGACGGCATCACCGAGACCAACCACGGCATCATCGACTATCTGGTCGTGGCGTCTGTGGATTTCCTCGACAGCCTTGACGCCGATGTGCGCGATCAGTTCCTGACCATTCTCGAAGAGGTCACCGTGGCCCGCAACGCGGCTGCGTTCGAAGTGAACGAGCAGGCCAAGCAGGCCATTGTCGACGCGGGCGGCGAGGTGCGTCAGTTGACCGCCGAGCAGCGCCAGGAATGGGTCGATGCGATGAAACCCGTCTGGTCGCAATTCGAGGCCGATGTGGGGCGTGAAAACATCGATGCCGCACAGGCTCTGAACGCCGCTGGCTAAGCGGCGCTGACACCGCTGGGCGCGACCGTGGGCATCCCTCGTGGTCGCGCTTTTTCTGTGGGAATTTTAGGGGGCAGGGACCGTGTCAGACTTTGTCGACAAGATTGAGGAGAACGCCATCGCGCTGCTGCTGGGGCTGATGACCGTGGTCTCCTTTGCCAATGTGGTGGCGCGCTACGCGTTCAACTCGAACATTCTGTGGGCCTTGGAGACAACGCTCTATTGCTTCGCCTGGCTGGTTTTGCTGGGTGCGTCCTACGCGGTCAAGAAGAACGCCCATCTGGGCGTGGATGTGCTGATCAACCTTTTCTCGGAGCCGATGCGCCGGGTGCTGGGCCTGATCGCTGTCGCCTGTTGTATCGTCTTCTCCTTCCTGATGCTGAAGGGCGCGTGGGATTACTGGTCAATCTTCGCCAACCTGCCGCCAACAACCGGGCGCTATTTCCCCACGGGCTTTGTCGAGTCGTTCCGGGGGCAGGGCTGGTACGAGGTGAACGATATCCCGCTGCCCGCATGGGCCGGCTTCCTAGAAGCTGCGTTCAATGACGGCGATGAATATGAGAAGCTGCCGCGCCTGATCCCATATGCGGTGCTGCCCTTCTCGATGGCGCTGCTGCTGTATCGCTACCTGCAGGCGGCATGGGCCATCTGGACCGGCGCGTCGGACCGTTTGATCGTCAGCCATGAGGCTGAAGACGATGTCGAAAACGCGCGTCTGGAAGGGGAGGCTTAATCATGGAAGTTGTCCTCCTGTTCGGGCTGGTTGTCGGCTTCCTGATGATCGGCGTGCCGATTGCCATTTCGCTGGGCCTGTCTTCGGTTCTGTTTCTGCTGTGGTTCTCGGATTCGTCGCTGGCCTCTGTTGCCGGGACCCTGTTTCAGGCCTTTGAGGGGCATTTCACGCTGATGGCGATCCCCTTCTTCATTCTGGCCTCCTCCTTCATGACCACGGGCGGTGTGGCGATGCGGATCATCCGCTTCTCTATCGCCTGTGTGGGGCATTTGCGCGGCGGGCTGGCGATTGCGGGGGTGTTTGCCTGCATGATGTTTGCGGCCCTTTCGGGCTCCTCGCCTGCGACGGTGGTGGCCATCGGGTCCATCGTGATCGCGGGGATGATGAAGGTGGGCTACACCAAGGAATTCGCGGCAGGCGTCATCGCCAATGCGGGCACTTTGGGCATTCTGATCCCGCCCTCCATCGTGATGGTGGTCTATGCTTCGACTGTCGAGGTCTCTGTCGGGCGGATGTTTCTGGCAGGTGTTATTCCGGGGCTGATGGCCGGGCTGATGCTGATGCTGGCCATCTATGCGTTTGCCGTGCTGCGCGACCTTCCGAAAGGTGACTGGCAGGGCTGGGGCGAGGTCTTTGCCTCTTTCCGTGCGGCTGCATGGGGACTGTTCCTGATCGTCATCATCCTGGGCGGCATCTATGGCGGTATTTTCACCCCAACAGAGGCCGCAGCCGTCTCAGCCGTCTATGCCTATCTGATTGCCACCTATGTCTACAAGGATATGGGGCCGCTGGCGACGCCGGATGGGGAGGCCAATAAGTCCTTCCTCCAGCAGCCCTGGACAGCCGTCACGGCGCTGTTTCATGAAGATACCCGTCGCACGCTTTTCGAGGCGGGCAGGCTGACGGTGACCTTGTTGTTTGTCATCGCCAACGCGCTGATCCTGAAACATGTGCTGACCGATGAGCAGATCCCGCAAAAGATCGCGGGCGCCATGCTGGATGCCGGGCTGGGGCCGGTGATGTTTCTGGTGATGGTCAACGTGATCTTGCTGATTGGCGGGCAGTTCATGGAGCCCTCGGGGCTGTTGGTGATCGTCGCACCTTTGGTGTTCCCGATTGCCATTCAGCTGGGGATTGACCCAATTCATCTGGGCATCATCATGGTGGTCAATATGGAGATCGGGATGATCACGCCGCCGGTGGGGCTGAACCTCTTTGTGACCTCGGGCGTGGCCAATATGCCGATGATGTCGGTCGTCAAAGCGGCGCTGCCTTTTACCGGGGTGCTGTTCATCTTCCTGATCATCATTACCTATGTGCCCTGGATTTCGACGGTGCTTCCCAATTACTTCATGGGGCCGGAGATCGTCATAAAGTGAGACCAAAGATACTCATTTTCAGGTCTAGATAAAATTTCCAGCCGCGCTAATCTGGCGGGGCTGGAGGCGTTTTGGACCCGATTACACTGACATTGGAGATGGGCGTGGTGCTGGGCCTGCTGGCCTTCACCGTCGGGCTGTTCGTGTCCGAGATCATCCGTATTGATCTTGCCGCCATTCTGGTGATGGTCCTGCTGGGCGCGCTCAGCTACCTGCCGGGCCTTGGCAATCTAGCGGATGTGAACCACCTGTTTGACGGGTTTGCCTCGAATGCGGTGATCTCGATCATAGCGGTGATGATCATTGGCATGGGGCTCGACAAGACCGGGCTGATGTCCAAGGTGGCAGGCCTGATCCTGCGCAAGGGCGGCACGACGGAGGCGCGGATCATCCCGATTGTGTCGGGCACGGTGGCGGTGATTTCCAGCTTCATGCAGAATGTCGGGGCGGCGGCGCTGTTTTTGCCGGTGGTCTCACGCATTTCGGCCCGGACAGGGCTGCCTTTGTCGCGCCTGCTGATGCCGATGGGGTTCTGCGCCATTCTGGGCGGGACCATGACGATGGTTGGCTCGTCGCCGCTGATCTTGCTCAATGATCTGATCCTGACGGCCAATAGCGGCCTGCCCGAAGATCAACAGATCGAGCCGTTCGGTCTGTTTTCTGTGACCCCGGTGGGCGCGATGCTGATCGTGGCCGGTATCCTCTATTTCGTGCTTTTGGGCCGCTGGGTGCTGCCTGCGCATAGCGACAAGGATGACGCCACCTCGGGTCAGTCCATGCAGGCCTATATGCGGGGCACCTATGGGCTGAATGCCGATATTTTCGAAGTGCTGGTGCCCGAGGGCAATATCCTTGTGGGTCAGACGCTGAGCGATATTATGGACGCCCATCACCTTTACATCATCGGCACGGATTATCGCGGCAAGAAGGTCGTGGCGCCCATGACCGGCACCCGGATCGAAACACCGTGCCGGCTTGCGGTGCTGGGCCTGCGGCGTGTGGTGAATGAGTTTGCGGAAACCTATGGGCTGAAGGTGCTGGAAACGCCGGATCGCTTTGTGGAGGATTTTGCCGCGACCAGCGCCGGGGTGGCGGAGATCGTTGTGCCGCCCACGTCGAGCCTTGTGGGCAAAGCGCCCGAGGAGCTGCGCATCCGGCAGACCTACGGGTTTTCGCTGCTGGCCATTCACCGGGGCGAAGAGGTGCTGAGCCTTGTCGAAACCGAGGAGCATGAGGCCTGCCGTCTGGGCCAGCAGGTGCTGCGCTCCGGGGATACGCTGGCGGTGCATACGCCCTGGGATGCGCTGGCGCGGCTGAAATCGGACCGCGACTTTGTGGTGATCACCACCGACTTCCCGCAAGAGGAGTTGCGACCGCAGAAGGTAAACTGGGCGCTGGGCTTTTTTGCCATCGCGCTGGTGTTGATCCTGTTCACCGATATGCGCCTGTCGCTCTGCCTGCTGGTCGGCGCGGTGGGCATGATCCTGTCGAAAGTGCTTACAGTAGACGAAGCCTATAGCGCGGTCAGCTGGCAGACGGTGTTCTTGCTGGCGAGCCTCATCCCGCTGGGTCAGGCAGTGCAGGAAACGGGCACTGCTGCGTGGATCGCGCAGCAGATCCTGGTGCTTCTGGATGGCTGGCCGCTTTGGGCCCTGCAGGCGGGTCTGGCCGTGCTGGCCACCGCTTTTACGCTGGTGATGTCAAATGTCGGGGCGACGGTCTTGCTGGTGCCGCTGGCTGTGTCAATCGCGGTGGCGGCGGGCGGCAATCCGGGGATGTTCGCGCTGACCGTGGCGATTGCCACCTCGAACAGTTTCCTGATCCCGACCCATCAGGTGAACGCCTTGATCATGGGGCCTGCGGGTTACCGGGTGGCGGATTTCGTGAAGGCGGGCAGCCTTATGACTGTCCTGTTTCTGGTGGTGTCGCTGACGGCGTTGAACCTGTTTTATTGAGCACGTCCCGTGCGTCTGAAATTTTGCGTTCTTGGGGAGCGTCGCCATTGTGCTCGAACCAATGGCGCATCACTGGCAACTCCCCGCCACGCGGGCATCCCCTCAGAGTATTTGCAACCAAATGGAAACTAGGCGTTCTCAAGCGCAGTGATAATGGGGGAGAAGTCTGTGGCCTTGAGGGAGGCCCCGCCGACCAGCGCGCCGTCGACATTGGAGACGGCGAAGATTTCATCCGCGTTGGAGCCTTTGACCGAGCCGCCATAGAGGATGCGGATCGATGTGCCGACGCCTGCGCCATAGCGTTGTTCCAGTTTGGCGCGGATATAGTCATGCACC
>CALFWN010000252.1 GCA_937928335.1 uncultured Litoreibacter sp.
TGCTGCCCGCCCGGATTATTTGAGGGTCTTTGGATATAGAATGTCAGTTTTACGAAGGGCTTCAACCAATCTTTAACCGTGTCGCCGCAAAGTTTTCGAAGAAACATATTGAACTGTTCTGCTTTTGGTCCCATAACGAGAACAAGAATAGAACAAACGCGGTGATTGTCCCTCGAATGGGGACATGAAATAAGGGTTGGAACAATGGCTACAGCAGAACTTTTGAACATGAGCAGCAAATCAGACAGCAATAAACAAAAAGCGCTGGATTCAGCACTTGCCCAGATCGAGCGCCAGTTTGGCAAAGGCTCGATCATGAAGCTCGGTGACGAAAACGCGATCCAGGAGATTGAGGCCACGTCGACGGGCTCGCTTGGTCTTGATATTGCGCTGGGCATAGGCGGTCTGCCAAAGGGCCGGATCGTGGAAATCTACGGCCCCGAAAGCTCTGGCAAGACCACGCTGACGCTGCATTGCGTCGCTGAAGAGCAGAAAAAAGGCGGGGTTTGCGCCTTTGTAGACGCGGAGCACGCGCTTGATCCGCAATATGCCAAGAAACTTGGCGTTGACCTTGATGAGCTGCTGATCAGCCAACCCGATACGGGCGAGCAGGCGTTGGAAATCGTCGATACGCTGGTGCGCTCCGGCGCAGTGAACATGATCGTTGTCGACTCGGTCGCCGCCCTGACACCGAAATCCGAGTTGGAAGGCGACATGGGCGACAGCTCTGTTGGCGTCCATGCCCGCCTGATGAGCCAAGCGATGCGCAAGCTGACCGGCTCGATTTCCCGCTCGAACTGTATGGTCGTCTTCATCAACCAAATCCGGATGAAGATCGGCGTCATGTTCGGCTCCCCCGAGACGACGACAGGCGGCAATGCGCTGAAATTCTACTCCTCCGTGCGCCTTGATATTCGCCGCATCGGTGCGATCAAGGACCGTGACGAGGTGGTCGGAAACGCAACCCGCGTGAAGGTCGTCAAAAACAAGGTGGCTCCGCCGTTCAAACAGGTCGAATTTGATATCATGTATGGCGAAGGCATCTCGAAAATGGGCGAATTGCTCGATCTCGGTGTGAAAGCCGGGGTGGTCGACAAATCCGGCGCATGGTTCAGCTATGGCGACGAGCGGATCGGGCAGGGGCGTGAAAACGCGAAGACCTTCCTGAAAGAAAACACCCGCTATGCGCTTGAGATCGAAGACAAGATCCGCGCCGCACATGGGCTGGATTTTGACATGCCCGAAAAAGATGCGGACCTGTCGCTGGTGGAAGATGAAGAAACGCCGCCTGAGGAATAATAAGTAATCATGTATCTGGTCGGAGACGGGCACTCCTGAAAGCCCCGGTTCTGCCCCGTGCAGAACAAGAATACTCGGGAAAGGGCAGCTCTTCGGGGCTGCCTTTTTTCGTGTCGGTTGTGGCCCCGGTGCAAAGGCGCTGTGGACTATCGAGGGATGCAGCGATAAACCCGTCAGCACCCAGAATTCCTGCGCAACGGACGCCATCCATGACCAATCTCAACGACATTCGATCCAGCTTCCTGAGCTATTTTGAAAAGCAGGGCCATTCGGTGCAGCCTTCGGGTCCTTTGGTGCCGCGCAACGACCCGACGCTGATGTTTGCGAACTCGGGCATGGTGCAGTTCAAGAACCTGTTCACCGGCCTTGAGACCCGCGACTACAAACGCGCCACAACGGCGCAGAAATGTGTTCGTGCGGGCGGCAAACATAACGATCTCGATAATGTCGGCTACACCGCACGCCATCACACATTTTTCGAAATGCTCGGCAATTTCAGCTTTGGCGATTATTTCAAGGATGAGGCGATCCTGTTTGCCTGGGAGATGCTGACCAAAGAGTTGCAAATCAACAAAGACCGGCTCTACATCACCGTCTACCATACAGATGATGAAGCGGCGGAGATCTGGAAAAAGGTCGCTGGCATCGGCGATGATCGCATCATTCGGATCGCGACAGATGACAATTTCTGGATGATGGGGGCCACAGGCCCGTGCGGGCCGTCTTCCGAGATTTTCTACGATCACGGCGATCATATCTGGGGCGGCCCGCCCGGTTCTCCTGAGGAAGATGGGGACCGGTTTGTCGAGATCTGGAACCTCGTTTTCATGCAGAATGAGCGGTTCGAAGACGGCACGCAGACGGATCTGCCCAACCAGTCGATTGACACCGGCATGGGGATCGAACGGGTCGCGGCGCTGCTGCAAGGGACCAATGACAATTACGGCACCGATCTGATGCGGGCATTGATCGAGGCTTCGGCACATGCCAGCTCCACCGATGCGGACGGGCCGGGTGCCACGCATCACCGGGTCATTGCAGACCATCTGCGCTCGACCTCATTCCTGATTGCGGACGGGGTTTTGCCATCAAAGGACGGGCGCGGTTACGTGTTGCGCCGGATCATGCGGCGGGCGATGCGCCATGCCCATTTGCTGGGCGTGCAGGACCCGTTGATGCACCGGCTTGTGCCCGAACTGGTCACGCAGATGGGGGCGGCCTATCCCGAGCTGCGGCAGGCGCAACCGATGATCGAAGAGACGCTAAGGGCCGAAGAAACCCGGTTCCGCGAAACGCTGGATCGCGGCCTGAAGCTGCTTGACGATGAGTTGGACCATCTGCCCGAAGGCGTAGATCTGCCCGGCGCTTCGGCCTTCAAGCTTTATGACACGTTCGGTTTCCCGCTTGATCTGACGCAGGACGCGCTGCGCGAAAAGGGGCGCGGCGTCGATGTTTCGGGCTTTGACGCCGCGATGGAAGAGCAAAAAGCCAAGGCGCGCGCCTCCTGGGCGGGCTCCGGGGAGGCGGCTGACGCCTCCGTCTGGTTCGATGTGGCTGACACGCATGGCGCGACGGATTTTCTTGGCTATGACACCGAAATCGCCGAGGGGCAGATCGTGGCGATCATCAAGGACGGTGCGCCGGTGGATCAGGCCAAGGCAGGCGACACCGTTCAGATCGCCACCAACCAGACACCGTTCTATGCCGAAAGCGGCGGGCAGGTCGGGGATACGGGTGTCCTGAAGCTGGGCGATGCTGTCGCGCGGGTCACGGACACGCGGAAAACGGCGGATGTTTTTATTCATTTCGTGACCGTTGAGGCCGGGGTTTTTCCCGTCGGCAGCGGGATTGAGATGATTGTTGAT
>CALFWN010000253.1 GCA_937928335.1 uncultured Litoreibacter sp.
CCCCTTCAACATCCGCCGCAACCTTGGCGGCTGGAAATTCCTGTTCCTCTCGGACGATTGGGTCGCGCAGGCCGACACCCCTCAACTCGAACGCGGCCGCTATCTGGTGGAGGCTCTGGGCCATTGCGCCGAATGCCACACGCCCCGCAACATATTGGGTGGGTTGGACAAAGGAAAATGGATGCAAGGCGCGCCCGATCCATCCGGCAAAGGCCGCATCCCCGGAATTACACCCGCGCAGCTTGGCTGGTCCGAGGCCGATATCGCCGAATATCTGAAATCCGGCTTCACCCCGGAATTTGACACGGCAGGAGGCCATATGGTCCCGGTCGTCGAAAACATGGCCAAACTGCCGCAAGAGGATCGCGACGCAATCGCCGCCTACCTACTGGCCTTGCCTTAGCATTGCCGCCAAAGCAGCGGTATCGACGCGGCCCCCCTCTAAAACTGCTACCTTCAACTCCCGCGCGCGTGTGCCAATCAGCGCCTCCGCCTTGGCCATCAGCTTGCGCTCCCGCTCGCCCAACAGGATCGGAGCCGAAATATCTGCCGCTGCGACATGCTCCGCGCCATCCGCAATCACTTTCACAGAGGCCGCTGTCTCGGCGATCCGTTCATCCCCCGTAACCCGCACCTTGTCACGCAAAGCACATAGCTTTGCATCCCCGGCCAAAGCGTCCGAAAAGGTCGCAAGCGATGCGGTATCATATCCAGACAACACCAAAGCCGCGATCAAACGGTAGGAAAACTTGGCCTCCAACCCGGTGGTGGGTGTGGGCTGATCACAGACCGTCAACCAACGCGGGTTGGTGCGCACCTCCACGCGGGACACCTTCCCCAGCTCAGGCAAATCACGCAACGCCTCGATCACTGCGTGCGTTCCGTGGCAGCAGGCGTGGTATTTATGGCTGATCTCGTTCATCAACCAAACCTCGCCCATCGCCTCAAAAGCCGTCTTATCCCCCGCCCCGCCATGCGTGGGCCCAAACCCCAAGGCGCCGTCCAACGCATCCGGGTTGGACACAAAACCCGCCTTGGCCAGCATCGCCACCTCAACACCTGCCGCCGCCGCAGCGCCCGCGTTATAGGGTTTGCCCATTGTCCCAAACTGCACTTTCAGCCCCGCCGCCCGCGTCGCGGCCAGCCCAATCGCGTGACCCATCTGTCTGGCATTACATCCCAACAACCGCGCGCAGGCCATCGCCGCGCCAAAGCACCCGGCGGTGCCCGTCTGATGAAACCCCATCTCGTAATGCCCGCGCCCCAGCCATACGCCTATACGGGTCGAAGCCTCTACGCCCACCAGACATGCCTGCAAAAACGCGTCGCCCGACGCGCCTATATCTTCCGCCACCGCCAAAGCCGCAGACACAACCACCACGGAGGGATGTCCGATATGAGCGAAATGCGTGTCGTCGTAATCCAACGCGTGGCTCACAGTGCCGTTCACCAGCGCCGCCGCCCTCGCGGGCGCTTGGCCTCCGCCGAACAAGGACGCCCCCTCGCCGCCTTCCGCCAGAACCATGTCACGCACCAGCCTGGACACCGGCTCGGATACACCCGCCATGCCGCAAGCGGCCCAATCCAGCACTGACAGGCGCATCATCCCGAGCGCGTCCGCATCATCCACCGCGCTCAATGCAAAGGCGGACAGACGCGCGGCTACAGTCATCCGTGCAGTTCCCTGGCGCGGGTCTCAAAGGCACGCACAATCCGCTGCATCGCCTCGTTGAAAAACATGCCCGCTGCCCCTTGGAGCAGCCGCGACCTGAACTCGAAATCCACAGCAAAGCTGACCTCGCAGCCGCCGTCCACATCCCTGAACCGCCACACAGATTCCAGATGCTGGATCGGCCCGTCCAGATATTTCGTATCAATCTGGCGCAGCGCAGGGTTCAACGTGACGCGGCTGGTGAACCTTTCCCGAAACACTTTGAAACTGATCACAAGGTCTGCAATCACAATCTCCAAATCGCCCTGATCCTCGCGCGAGCGTATCCGCGCGGCGGCGGTCCAGGGCAGAAACTCCGGGTAAGACGCCACATCCGCCACAAGGTCGTACATCTGTTCCGCCGTGAAGGGCAGCGTGCGGGTCTCGGAGTGGCTGGGCATTGATAAACCTTAGTGACGTGCCAGATGTTTTCGGTGCATAAAGCCGCAAGTTCAAGGGGGTAACATGTCTCATCCACCATACGAGATCGATCAGATGATCTCGGCCAAGTCCATCGCCGCCCGGATCGAGGTCCTTGCCCGCGAAATTCATGACCATTTCGACGGCACCGACAAGCTGGTCATCGTGGGGCTGTTGCGTGGGTCATTCGTGTTTATCGCCGATCTTGTGCGCGAGCTGGACCTACCGGTAGAAGTCGATTTTCTGGAAGCATCCAGCTACGGAGACAGCACGGAAAGTTCGCGAGAAGTTCGTATTCTCAAAGACTTGCGCGGCGAAATTCATGGGCGCGACGTGCTGGTGGTCGAAGACATCGTCGACACCGGCTTCACCCTGTCCCACGTGGTCAAGCTTTTGCAAAACCGCGAGCCCGCCCGCATGGAAACTGTCGCTCTGCTTGACAAACCATCAAGGCGGGAGGTCGATATCAAGGCCACATGGACAGGCTTTGAAATCCCCGATGAATTTGTCGTGGGCTACGGCATCGATTACGCCCAGCGCAATCGCAACCTGCCCTTCATCGGAAAAGTGCGCTTCACGTGAATGGCTGGCGCTGGCTTATCCGCGCCACAATGTGGGCGCGCAACCCGCCCTCGGCCAAACGTGTGCTGTTTGTTGGCGCGATCCTGCTTCTATGTCTGAGCATCGGCCTCATTGAGCACTATATCGGTTGGCCCGAATGGGCACAGCGCGACAGAATCCGTAGACTACCGCGTTAGTGTTTTGGAATGCTGTCAGCCTGACCTACGCTGAAACGATGCAGTGTCTCCCGTCAAAGCATCAATGCTGGCGTGCAATTCTCTGGCTCATCATCGGACGTGTGGTGATGCTGGGGGTATGGCAGCTTGTGCCCGCCAA
>CALFWN010000254.1 GCA_937928335.1 uncultured Litoreibacter sp.
TCCAAAGCCCGCTGGCGGGCATTTTTTCTGGTGGCACCGCTGTTTCTTTTTGTGCTCTTCACGTTTGTCGCCCCGATTGGCCAGCTTCTCTACCGCTCGGTGCATAACCCCGGCTTCACCACCCACACGGATCTCAGCACCAAGGTTCAGACCCCGATCATGGTGGGGTTGCGCGCGTGGTTCGACAACAACCCCCGGGGCACAGAACCGGATGAGGCCGCCTATGCCGCCCTTGCCGCCGATCTGGTGGTGCTGCGGGAGCTCAAAGCGCCGGGCTCGGTGGGCACGCGCATCAATTACGAGCGCTCCGGGTCCCGCTCGATGTTCACCAAGGCCGCACGGCGTGCCGAGAAACTTGAGCCCCCCTTCAAGGAGGCAATGCTTGATCTCGATGAGGATTGGGCCGATCCCGAGATCTGGGCCGCGATGCGCGGTGCGTCCTCGGCCTATACGCTGAATTTCTACTATGCAGCGATTGACCGGACGGTGGGGCTTGATGGCAGCGTGACGCAGGTGGATGCGAAACGGCAGGTCTATGTGACGCTGTTCCAGCGCACGCTCTTCCTGTCGCTCCTGATCACCTTCCTCTGCTTCGCGCTGGCCTATCCGATCGCCCATCTGCTGGCGACGCTGCCTTTGCGCTATTCGAACCTTTTGATGATCTTCGTTCTCCTGCCTTTCTGGACCTCGCTTCTGGTGCGCACCACCAGCTGGATGGTGCTGCTGCAAAGCCAGGGGGTGGTGAATGACGCCTTGGTCGGCAGCGGGGTGCTGGCAGATGAGAACCGCATCCAGATGATGTATAACCAGACCGGCACGATCATCGCGATGGTTCATATCCTGCTGCCCTTCATGGTGCTGCCGCTCTATTCGGTCATGCGGCCGATCAATCCAAGCTATGTCCGCGCGGCCCGTTCGCTGGGGGCCACCAGCTGGACCGCGTTTCGCCGTATCTACTTCCCGCAAACTGTGCCGGGCATCGGGGCAGGGGCGCTGTTGGTCTTTATCCTCGCCGTGGGCTATTACATCACGCCCGCGCTGGTGGGCGGGGCGGATGGCCAGCTGATCTCCAACCTCATCGCCTTCCACATGCAAAAATCGCTGAACTGGAGCCTCGCCGCGGCCCTTGCCTCGATCCTGCTGGGTGGCGTCTTGATCCTCTACTGGCTCTATGACCGGCTGGTGGGCATCGACAACCTGAAGCTAGGATAACCCCATGTTAAGGTTAACGCGTCCCGCCCGGATACAGAGGCACCACACCCTGTCTCCATTTGGTTCCAAATACTCAAATCCGACCCCAGCCAGAGGAGCCCTCTGATGGCGCTGCCAACCCACGCCTCCACCCTCGAACGCGTCTGGCATTACACCTATCTGGTGATCTGCGGGCTGATTTTTCTGTTTCTGATCGCGCCGATCCTGATCGTGATCCCGCTCAGCTTCAATGCGGAGCCCTATTTCACCTTCACCGAAAAGATGCTCAAACTCGACCCCACGGGATACTCCGCCCGCTGGTATGACCTGCTGCTGACATTCGGGATGAACGCGCCCGATGGGCCGCGTGATGGCAGCTGGTGGGCGGATGCCTGGTCCAATGCCGCCTGGATCGGGGCCGCCAAGAACTCGATCATTATCGGGTTTTTCTCGACCCTGCTGGCCACGGTCCTGGGCACGATTGCGGCGCTGGGGCTATCGCGCCCGGAAATGCCCTATCGCCGGGCCATCATGGCCATCCTGATCTCGCCCATGATCGTGCCGATCATTATCACCGCGACGGGGCTGTTCTTCTTCTATTCCGCAACGGGTCTTGCCAACAGCTATGCGGGTATCATCATGGCCCATGCGACGCTGGGCATCCCGTTTGTGATCATCACCGTCACGGCAACGCTGGTCGGGTTTGACCATTCGCTGACCCGTGCGGCGGCCAATCTGGGCGCTAACCCGACCACAACATTTTTCAAGATCACCATGCCATTGATCCTGCCGGGGGTCATTTCAGGCGCGCTCTTTGCCTTTGTCACCAGCTTTGACGAGGTGGTGGTGGTGCTCTTTGTGGCGGCGCATGATCAGCAGACCATTCCGCGCCAGATGTGGAACGGTATCCGTGAGCAGATCAGCCCCGCAATCCTGTCAGTGGCCACTATTCTGGTGATCATCTCGATCCTGCTTTTGACCACGGTGGAGCTGCTCCGCCGCCGCTCCGAGCGGTTGCGCGGCATCTCTGCAAGCTGAGCTCAAGGCAGGATCATCAGCCAGCCGGTCACGCTCAGCACTGAAAGCGCCGTTGCAGCCAACACGGCAGAGGCCGTCACCCGTTTGGCAACCCCGTACATATTGGCAAAGATATAAGCGTTGACGCCGGGCGCCATCGCGGCCGTCAACACGCTGGAGCGCAGCGCGTACTGCTCCAACCCCAGCGGCCCGGCAAAGCCATATGACAGTGCCGGGCGCACCAGCAGGCAAAGCCCGCAGATCATCAAAACCGGCCCCAGATCGCCCTCGAATTTATACTGCGCCAACACGCCGCCCAGCCCGAAAATCGCAGCAGGAAGTGCCGCGCGGATCATCAGATCGAGCGCGTCGCTGGCCACGCTCGGGATCGCGACACCGCTCAGGTTCACCGCAAATCCCAGGGCCAGCCCGAGGATCAGCGCATTGTGGAAAATCGCCCGGATCACGGCCCGGACCGTGGCCATCGGGGCCTCGCCGCGATGTTTGACCAGCTCCATCACCGTGATGCCCAGACCGTAGCAGATCGGCGCGTTCACCGCGACCAGCGCAGAGTTGGGATCAAGGGCCGAGGCCCCATAGGCGCGCTCTGTGATCGGCAGGCCCAACAGCACGGCATTGGCAAACATAC
>CALFWN010000255.1 GCA_937928335.1 uncultured Litoreibacter sp.
CCCTTTTGCGAGACCCGGAATGTGCGGGAGCTGACGGTGTTCAGCAACGAGGAGCGGCGCGATACGATCATGACCTATGTGGTCGATCTGTATTCGAACGATCTGGGCAAACATGCCAATGCCGTCTCCCGCGAGCAGGCCTATTTTGACCGCTCCGGCTATTACGCGCTGCAACGCTGCGCCGAGGACGGTAAGCCATTGGAAAGACAGCTGAATTTCTTCGGCGGGTTACGCTGGAGATATGAAGAACATGTGCCTTGGGAGAAGCGGAGGATAGATCGTGTGGGGTTGTTCAAAGCCTATCCGGGGCTGAAGCTGCGGGACGATCACACGTTCAATGACGCGGAATACAATACCTATTCCTGCCCCTGGCATCACAACCTCTCGGCCACGATTTGTTCGTTTCGGACGGCTAAGGCCTTGATAACAAACCCCGGTTCCAGATACGCGATCCCGCATTTCTGGTGGAAAGGGTCGGAAAAGTTCAACTGGAATTCGAACCAGTTGATGGAGCATGGGCTGATGGAGCCGGGGCAGTGGTTCTAGCCCCCTGCCCTGCTGGCTATTTGCTGCGAAAACACCCGGATTTTTGAGTTTTGTACAAAACGGGGTCAAATTTTAAGGACCAAAACCCATTTTGTACAAAACTCGGGCCCAGATTCCTTAACCGTTTGGCAATAAAAAACGCGGCCCTCGGGAGGAGAGGGCCGCGCTGATCTGGTCAGGCTTGGGGGAGGGTTAAGCCTTGACAGATTTCTTCGATGTTTTGCCTTCAATGGCCTTGGCGGCGCTGCCGGCAATCTCGATGGTGCGCGGCTTCAGCGCCTCGGGCACTTCGCGGACCAGATCGATATGCAGCATACCGTTGGTGTGCGACGCGCCGGTCACGCGGACATGGTCGGCAAGATGGAAACGCTTTTCGAAGGCGCGGGTTGCGATGCCACGGTGCAGGAAGCTACGCTCCGCCTCGTTTTCGGCTTTCTTGGCCGACACGATCAGGGCATTTTCGCGCTGCTCCACATTCAGGTCAGCGTCAGAGAAGCCGGCCACGGCCACGGAGATCCGGTAGGCGTCGTCGGCGGTTTTCTCGATATTATAGGGCGGGTAGGTGCTGTGATTGACCTCGGAGGTCAAAACCCGGTCCATCAGGTCAGCTACGCGGTCGAAGCCAACAGTGGCACGGTACAGGGGCGCAAAATCATAAGCTCGCATGGGTCGCATCCTTTCGAAAAAGCAATGTTATCGTCGTTGCAGCCTTCCAGAATGGACAGGCCGTTTAGCTCTGTTACAGACCCGAATTCGGCGTCTGTTCGATAGATGTGGGGATGGTTTTTGGCCGTTCAAGAGGCCAATCACGATTTTTTAGGGCTTCACGAAACGTGCACCTGATGGTTGCAGACCGCTTTGAAAAACAAGCTTTTTTCCGCCACTCGGGGCGGCGGCAGCACGGGTTGTAAGCTGCCCCATCAGATCGGAGAGCGGCCCGGCCACGCCCACGGTCAGCGACACGGGACGGGTGTTCCATTCGGCCTTGGCCGACACGATGGAGGAGATCACGGCGCGGCCGTCCTCCTCGATAAAGACAGGTGCGCCGGAGGAGCCGAAATCCACGTCACAAGAGGTCACATAGAGCCCCTGATCCTTGGCCAGCACGTGGCATGTATCCTGCAGCGACGGCGCGTTGGCACGGTTGCGGGCGTAAGAGACCACTTTCAGCGCATGACCACGCCCGACGCGCGGACCTGCATCAAACGGCCTGATCGACGGGTGACGGATCGGCTGGTCCAGTTGCAACAGCGCAATATCTGCGCCGACGCGCTCCTCTTGCTCGCTGGAGCGAAACTCATAGCTGTCATGCACAATCGTCTGGCGCACGCCGCGATAGGCTGAGGCGCGACCGCCCTGCCAACCTGCCAGAAACTCGATGCTTTTGTCTTCGGCCCGCGCCCCGGATTTCGCGTCAAACAGGCAATGGGCAGCGGTCAGCACCAGATCAGGCGCGATCAGCGTGCCGGTGCAAAACCCGGACTTGCCGATATTGAGCCGTCCGACGCCCTGCCAGTCCTTGGTGGCCTCCAGCGTGCTGAGCTCCTGCAAAGCAGAACTTTCTTGGGCAGCAAGCGGGGTCGCGGCCAACATGGCGGCACAAAGGGTAAGAACAAGTCGCATCAAAAAGGCTCCAGCACGATGTATGCCAATTCCTTAAACCGTGGTTGGGGCGAAAATGCGGCCTCTAGATTAACGCAGGCAAGGAATGTCGCCTATCTGTGGCTGATCCGTCATAGCCTTGGGTTTTGGCCCGCCGGTGGCCCAGTCCAGAAGCTCGACCGTATGCACGATCGGGATCTGGGTGGCAGAGCCGATCTGCATCATGCAGCCGATATTGCCCGCCGCGATCACATCGGGGTTCCTCGCCTCCAGCGTGCGGACCTTGCGGGCCTTCAGCTGGCCCGAGATTTCGGGCTGCATCAGGTTATAGGTGCCTGCGCTGCCGCAACACAGATGCGGGTCGGCCGGCTCGACCACGGTGAAACCGGCCTTTTTCAGCAGGTCTTTGGGATAGGTCTTGATCTGCTGGCCATGCTGCAAGGAGCAGGCGGCGTGATAGGCAACCGTCATGGGCTCGGCCTGCGCGTCAAAATCCAGCTGCATCAGCACCTCGGAGACGTCTTTCGCGATGGCCGCCACCCTGGCGGCTTTCTCCGCCAAGGCTGTGTTGCGGAACATATGGCCGTAGTCTTTGACGGTCGTGCCGCAGCCCGAGGTGTTGATCACGATAGCATCAAGCCCGCCCGCATCCATTTCGCGCGACCAGCTTTCAATGTTTTTCGCGGCTGTGGCATGGCTTTCCTGCGTCTTGCCCATGTGATGGGTCAGCGCGCCGCAGCAACCCTGACCTTCGGGGATCACCACCTCTGCGCCGAGGCGTTTCAGCAGCCGGATGGTGGCGTCATTGATGTCGGTGTTCAGCGCCTTTTGCGCGCAACCGGTCATGAGGACCACCCGCATTTTCTTCTCCCCCTCGGGGGCAAAGGTCTGCGGATCATCATTGCGCGACACTGGCGGGATGTTCTTGGGCGCCATTGCCAGCATCGCCTTCAGCCGCGCATCGGGCATCAGGAAGGCGAAGGGCCTGCCGATCTTGGCGCCCAGCAGCGCGAGGCGGAAGCGGTTCGGGTAGGGCAGGATTTTGGCCAGCACCCAGCGCAGGGCGCGCTCCGACAGGGGGCGCTTGTAGTTATTCTCGATATATTCGCGGGCATGGTCGACCAGATGCATGTAATTCACCCCCGACGGGCAGGTGGTCATGCAGGCCAGACAGCTCAGGCAGCGGTCGATATG
>CALFWN010000256.1 GCA_937928335.1 uncultured Litoreibacter sp.
ATCAGTGATCAACTGCTGAAACGCCGGGTTGTCATACTGGAAGTAATATTCAGGGCGCGCATAAATTCCGATATCCATCGGTTCGGTATGCGACACGATGGTCAGGCCAAAATCATAGCCCTTGAAAGCCTGCTCCAGCCATTGCGCCCATTCCAGATTGCTGATCTCCGTCTCGATGCCAACCTCGCGCAGCTGTGCGGCGATGATCTCCCCGCCGCGACGGGCATAGGAAGGGGGCGGCAGCTTCAGGGTTGTGGTGAACCCGTTTGCAAAACCCGCCTCGGCCAGCAGGGCCTTGGCTTTCTCGGGATCGTAGTTGGAATTGGCCGTCAGGTCGATATAGGCGGGGTTATGCGGCGCGAAATGGGAACCGATGGGGGTGCCGTAGCCGAACATGGCACCATCGATGATGGCGGAGCGGTCAATGGCGTGACTGACGGCCTGGCGGACCAGCTTGTTGTCGAAGGGCGGCAGCTTGTTGTTCATCGCCATGATCGTCTCGCCCTCGGTGTTGCCGGCGAGGACGGTAAAACGGGGGTCGGCCTCGAATTGGGCAAGGTTTTCGGGCGCTGGGTAGACGTAGAACGCGTCAATATCCTCGGCCATCATCGCAGCGAAAGCGGCGGTCGGGTCAGAGATGAACTTGAAGGTCGCACCGTCCAGTTTGGCGACCTCTCCCCAGTAATTCTCGTTTCTTTCCAAAGCGATAGAATCGCCCTGCTTCCAGTCGGAGAACTTGAATGCGCCGGTGCCCACCGGGTTTGCCTTGATATCCTCGATGCTTTCAGGCGCCACAATAACCGCGTCGCCCCATGCGAGGTTGAACAGGAAGTTGCCTTGCGGTTTGGCGAGGGTGACTTTGACGGTTGTGGGGGTCACGGCCTCTGTACTGGCGATGTTGGCGAAAAGAGCTTTTTGCGCATTCACGCTGTCCTCGGCGCGGGCGCGGTCGAGGGAGAAAGTGACGTCTGTGGCGTCCAGATCGGTGCCGTCATGGAAGGTCACGCCGTCGCGCAGGTTGAACGTATAGATCAGCCCGTCCTCGGAAATTTCCCAGCTTTCGGCCAAACCCGGGCCAACAGAACCGTCTGAAGAAAACCGTGTAAGCCCCTCAAATACATTGGAATAAAGCACCTGATCAATTGCGCCTGCAGCGGCAGAGGTCGGGTCCAGATGGGGCGGCTCCAGCTGCATCCCGATGGTCACGTCGCGGGCCTGCGCGGTTGCGCCTGCCAACAACGCTGCTGCTGCAACGGTTCCGAAAATGACACGGTTCATGAGAAGCCCTCCAAAATATATGGCAAGAGAGTGAAGCGTAACGCGGTGAGGTTCAAGCAGGTAGGTCTGTCGGGTGCAGAAGATCGATCAGCGTGTGGCCCATGACCAGTGCGCTGTCGAGCATATCGTCAACGCCGACATACTCGTCAGGCTTGTGGGCAAGCTCCAGAAGGCCCGGCCCATAGGCGATGCAGTTCTTCAGTTTTCCGATGCGGTCAATGTGTTTTTGGTCGTAAGTTCCCGGGCTTACAACGTGTTCTGCATCTTTTCCTAGCACCTCGCGGATGGCCTTCTCGACCGATGTGACCACGGGGGCGTCGGGGGCGGTCATGGTGGGGGTGACGCTCCACATCTCGTGGAGGTCGTAACGGAAGTTTTCGCGCTCTCTGGTAAGTTTGTCGAGGATGTCTGTAACCTCCGTGCGGACCTCATCCTCGGTCTCCTCGATGAGGTAGCGACGGTCGATGATCATGCGGGCGCGGTCGGGCACAACGGCGGATGGCAGCCCTGTGAAGCCTTCCTCCGGCTCGGCCTGACCGCCATGCAAGCTGTTGATATTCATGGTCGAATTCTTGGCACCATCCGGCACAACAGGCATTTGGGTGTGCTTTTTCGCAAGCGCCGGGAAGAGCGTTTTTTCCATTTCCGAGAGCACTGCGCCCATGTGGCGGACGGCGCAATCGCCCAGGAATGGCATGGAGCCATGTGCGATTTCGCCGTGGGTTTCGATCTCGGCCCACCAGACGCCGCGATGGCCCAGACAGATGCGGTCCTTGTGCAATGGCTCGGGGATGATGACGTGATCGACATGGGAAAAGTGTTTCTTTTCAGCGAGATACGCCACGCCGCCATAGCCGCCGGTTTCCTCATCAGCGGTGCCCGATATCTCGATGGCGCCGCTAAAGTTCTGAAATTCCTCGACAAATGCCTCCGCCGCGATGATGGAGGCGGCCAATCCGCCCTTCATATCGCAGCTGCCACGGCCATAAATCCTGCCATCCTCAAGCGCGCCGCCAAAGGGATCGCGGGTCCAGCCCTGACCGATTTCGACCACATCGATATGGCTGTTGAAATGCACGCATTCACCAGATGTGGTAGCTTCACGCCGCGCAACCACATTCCATCGTGGGTATTTGCGACTGTCGCCCGGCGTGCCTTCGGCGCGGATCAACTGCACCTCAAAGCCGGAACGGGCCAATCTGTCGGCGAGATAGCCGCAGATTTCGCGGTAATTTTCACCAGGAGGATTGAGGGTCGGGATGCGGATCAGATCCTGCGTCAACGCGATCAAATCGTCTTTTTTGCCCAGAATACGGGCGCTAAGTCTTTGAAAAGGCGTCATTGTCACGAGGTTTTGGCCTTGAGATGCGAGGACAGGGAGACCGTGACGCTATCTTGGACAGGCGCAGACAGCAAGATAACAGCCCCCCGGAGGCGCTTTTTGCCAGTTTGGTACAAAATGGGGCAAAACTTTTGGGGCAAAAACCCATTTTGTACCAAACTCGGAGCCCGGATCTGGCAAGGTTTTCTTAAGATACCCTAACAAAACGGCAAATCGGTTAACCTTTGGTCATTGGCCCCGCGTGGCTGCATTTTGCGGTGGTTCAGCCCCGGCAACTGGCTTTAAGCTGGGCTGTATGACTGACCGGCTGCCGCCCCGCCCTTTGCCCGACCTGATCGTCTGCCCGCAATGCGATGCGACGTATAAACTGGCCCGGCCCGGACATGGGCAACGGGCGGTCTGCGCGCGGTGTCATACGGTGCTGATCATGCCCCATTCGAAGGCCGGAATTCAGATCATCGCGGTCTCGGTTGCGATTGTGGTTCTGGTGATCGCGGCGACGGTGTTTCCGTTTCTGACCATCAAAGTGGCGGGGACGCAAAATTCGGTCTCGATCCTTGATGCAGCGCTCGCTTTCTCGGACGGGCCACTGATCGCGCTGTCGCTGTCAACGGCGGCGCTGATCATCTTCATCCCCCTGCTGCGGGTCCTGCTTGCGCTGTACGTTCTGATCCCGGTTGTGCTTGACCGGATGCCCGCCAAAGGCTCGCGCCGGGCCTTTCGGCTGTCAGAGGCGCTGCGGCCCTGGTCGATGGCGGAGATCTTCGCAATCGGCTGCGCGGTGGCGCTGGTCAAGATCACCGATCTGGCGGATGTCACCTTTGGCCCGGCCTTCTGGATGTTCGCCATTCTGGTGGTGCTGGTCGTGGCGCAGGACAATTTCATGTGCCGCTGGACCGTGTGGAAATCGCTTGACGGGCTCAGAAAATCAGAGCCGCGCAAATGAGCGAGACCACCCCGATCATCACCGCCCGCGAGATGGGCGTGGTGGGCTGCCGCCGCTGCACGCAGGTCTGGCCGCAAGGCACGGAGATTTGCGGGCGCTGCGGCAAGCGGCTGCAATTGCGCGACCACAAGAGCCTGCAACGGGTCTGGGCGTGGTGGAGCGTCGGAATGCTTTGCTACATCCCCGCCAACATGTACCCGATGCTGAGCACCCGGACGCTGTTCACGGTCCAGCAGGACACGATTGTCGGCGGCGCGATTGAGCTGTTCACCCACGGCGCGCCTTTTGTGGCCATGATCATCCTGTTTGCCAGCGTCGTCATCCCCTTGGGCAAGTTCTTCGCGATTGCCTATCTGGCGATATCGGTGCAGCGGCGCAGCGCGGCCTCATTTGGGCAGCGGCATCTTCTGTATGAGGTCGTCGAATATATCGGGCGCTGGTCGATGATCGATATCTTTGTCGTTGCGATCCTGTCCTCACTTGTGCAACTCAGAAGCCTCGCGGCGATTGATCCGGGGCCTGCCAGTCTGTTCTTTGCCCTGTCGGTCATTTTCACCATGTTATCCGCCCAGAGCTTCGACTCGCGGATGATCTGGGACATGCAAAGCCGCGACAAGGGGGAGGCCAGCCGTGGTCACTGACGCGCCAGATGTTGTTATCGAGCCGCAGCGCAAATCTGTGCTGAGCCGGGTGTCATTTGTCTGGCTGATCCCGGTGGCGGCTTTGGTGATTGCGCTGGGCGTGGCCTGGGACAGCTATTCCAGCCAGGGCCCGCTGATCACGCTGGAATTCCAGAACGGCGCGGGCATTGCCAAGGACGAGACCACCCTGAAATACCGCGACATCACCGTGGGTGTGGTGGAGGATGTGGGGTTCTCTGAGGGGTTGAGCACGGTGCTGGTGAGCGTGCGGGTCGACAAGGATGTCGCACCCTATATCGACAGCGGCGCGAATTTCTGGGTGGTGCGGCCCGAGCTGACCGCGCGCGGCGTCAGCGGGCTGGACACGGTGCTGTCCGGGGTCTTCATCGAAGGCGTCTGGGACGACGTGATCGGCACCTCCGAGGCCCGCTTCATGGGGCTGGAAAACGCGCCGCTTTTCCGCCCCTCGAAACCGGGTCTGGAGATCGCGCTCAGGGCCACGGCCAATGGCCAGCTGACCGAAAACGCGCCGATCTTCTTTCACGGCATCGAAGTGGGGCGGGTTGGCAAGGCGCGGATCTCTCCGACAACCAATTACGCAATTGCGGAGGCGATCATCTACGCGCCGCATGGGCGGCTGATCAACAACTCCACCCGCTTCTGGGACACGTCGGGCTTCAGCGTCAATATCGGCCCCGCGGGGGCAGAGATCGACTTCACCTCGCTGGCGACGCTGGTCTCGGGCGGGTTGTCCTTTGACACGGTGGTCTCGGGCGGCGACCGCATCTCGGATGGCGAGGTGTTTCGGATCTACGAGGATGAGGAGACCGCGCGCAACTCGGTCTTCAACGCCTCGGAGGTGGAGACGCTGGAGCTGAGCGCGATCTTTGAGGACAATATTGCCGGGCTGCGCGTGGGCGCGGATGTGGAACTGGCGGGGCTGAAAATCGGCGAGGTGCAATCGGTCTCCGGCGTGATTGACCGCGCAACCTTTGGCGACAGCCGGGTGCGGCTGAACGCGATCCTGTCCATTCAGCCCGCGCGGCTGGGTCTGGAGGTCGAGGCCTCCCCCGCCGCCGCGCTGAACTTCATGGCCGGGCGGGTGCGTGACGGGTTGCGGGCGCGGCTGACCTCGGCGGGGCTGCTGGCGGGCGGGCTGAAGGTGGAGCTGGTCGAAAGCGCACAACCCGGCGCGCTGACCATCCCTGACATGACCGCCACGATCCCGCAAATCCCCACCGCCGAAAGCGAGATGCGCGACGCGGGCGCCAGCATCGAGGGGGTGATCAGCCGGGTAAACAACCTGCCGATCGAGCAGCTGATGGCCTCGGCGATCGATTTTCTGGACAGCGCGCAGGATTTCGTGGCCTCGGATGAATTGCGCGGCGTGCCCGAAGAGGCGGTCGGCCTGCTGGAAGACGTGCGCGGGCTGGTAAGCTCGGACGAGGTGCAGAATGTGCCGGTGCTGCTGAACGCCTCGCTGATGCGGCTTGAGGCGGTGATGGCGCAGCTGGAAGAGCAACAGCTG
The DNA here is from genome assembly GCA_937928335.1 of uncultured Litoreibacter sp. Lineage (GTDB taxonomy): Bacteria > Pseudomonadota > Alphaproteobacteria > Rhodobacterales > Rhodobacteraceae > Litoreibacter. The sequence continues at coordinate 5,736 of CALFWN010000256.1, forward strand.
GTGGCCCGGCTGGTCGGCGCCGTGGACGCAGCGGCAGAGGCGGCCAAGGGCGTGGATACCGCCGTGGAGGGCGTGCCGGAGCTGGTCGCGGCCTTGCAGGGCGTCGCGGCCAAGGCCGAGGGGCTGGCACTGGAAGAGCTGGTGGGCGAGATCAACCGGCTGGCAGGCAACGCGGCCACGGTCATCGGCACGGATGCGTTCAACGCCCTACCGGGCGATCTGAGCGCGGCATTGGGCACGTTGCAGGCCACGTTGAACGACGTGCGCAACGGCGGCGTGATCGAGAACGCCAATGCAGCGCTGGCCTCCGCCCGCTCTGCGGCGGATGCGGTGGCGGTGGCGGCTGACGATCTGCCCGCGCTGGTGACACGGATGTCGGGCGTGCTGGATCAGGCCGCGCGCACCATCCGGGGCTATGACCGCGGCGACGAGCTGGGCCGCGACGTCGAAAGCACGCTGCGCGAAATTCAGGAGGCGGCGAAGGCGCTTGCCTCGCTGGCGAAAACCATTGAGCGCAACCCAAGCGCGTTGATCCGGGGGCGATAGCTGATGTTGAGAGTTTCGATATGGACGGCATGTGCGGCGCTGGGCCTGCTGGCGGGCTGCGCGGGCGGCACGGCGGAGCGGTATTCGGTGCCGCCCACCCAGACGGCGGAGCGGGTGGCGATCCGCTACGGCGCGGTGGAAATCCGCGACGTGACGCTGCCCAGCTACGCGGCGGGCGACGAGATCACGCAGCAAAGCGCGGGCGGCGTGCTGACCAGCTCGACGGCGGTGCTGTGGGCCGACGCCCCGGAACGCGCGATTGCGCTGGAGCTGGTGCGGCATCTGTCGACATTGACCGGCGCAAGGGTGGCCTCGGACCCCTGGCCGTTTGAAGCCTTTCCCGACGCCACGCTGGAGGTGCGCTTCGAGCAGCTTCTGGCGGGCGCTGACGGCGTGTTTCGCGCCACGGGGCAGTTTTTCGTGGCCGTAGAAGACGGGCGCGAGCGCAGCGGGCTGTTTGACCTCAGCGTGCCTTTGAGCGCGGCAGAGGCCGACACCAGCCCCGCCACAATCGCCGCCGCGCGGGGCCAGATCATCCTTGATCTGGCGGAGTTCATCGCCAAAGAGGGGCTGCGCTGAGCGGCTTGCCCGCCTGACCCGAAGCTGTGAATAAACCAAAAAGGCCCGGCAGCTGTAATGCAACTGCCGGGCCGTATTTTCAGGAAGATGTTTGGCCAACGGAACGGGGGAGAAATACCTTAGATACTGAAATACTCGTTACGTTTTTACTTGGTAAATAGACATCCCGCTAAGCCTGCCGGCTGTAATTTCCGACAAGACCAGTGTGCCCCGGAGGGTGTGAAAGCAGCGTGAATTTACCCAAGGGAAACTGTTAAAAAACCATGAATCAGAAGATAAATTCCAAAGACCTCCTGCTTACGCGCACGTCAAGCGCGGGTTTTCGGCAGTATTGTGCCTTTCAAGCGGGGTGACGCAGAGTTGAGTGGACTCGCATCATGGTTTGATTCGGCTCTTCTTTGCCGGAAGATCAGCCCCACACGCGCTGTGTGTGGCGCGAGGTGGGGTCGCCAGAACACGGCTTTCGCGCGATCAGCCCCCCTGCCCCCCAATGGGATTTCAAAACCCCGCCCGGTTGGATAGACCAAGACAGAGCCAAAGGCAGAGGCCGCCGTGACTGACACCCTTTCCCCAGAGCGCACGCAGCTTGCCCGCCGGATCATTGTCGCCATCCCCGCGCTGAACGAGGCGGGGTTTATTGCCGATTGTCTGACCTCGCTCGGGCTGGATGCGCCCGAGATGGCGCAGGTGGTCTTTGTGGTGGCCGATGGCGGCAGCAGCGACGCAACCCGCGAGATCATCGCCGATCTGGCCCGCACCCGGCCCAACCTGCATCTGATCGACAATCCCGCGCGGCTGCAATCGGCAGGCGTGAATGCGGTGGCGCGCTCTGCCCTTGCCGAGGGGCGCGACATGCTGGTGCGTTGCGACGCACATGCGCTCTACCCCGGCGGCTTTGTGCTGGATCTGGCCGCCTGCCTTGAGGCATCGGAGGCGGCCAGCGTCGTGGTGGCGATGGATGCGGCGGGCAAGACCTGCTTCGCTAAGGCGGCCGCCTGGATCGTGGACACGCCGCTGGGCTCGGGCGGGGCCAGCCACCGAGGCGGCAGGCAATCGCGCTATGTCGATCACGGCCATCACGCGGCTTTTGATCTGGCGCTTTTTCGCGAGATCGGCGGCTATGACCCGGAGTTTTCGCATAATGAAGATGCCGAGTTTGACCGCCGTCTGGGGGCCAAGGGCGGCCGGATCTGGCTCGATGCCGATGTGAGGCTGACCTATTTCATGCGGGACACGCCCCAAGGGCTGGCACGGCAATATTACAATTACGGGCGGGGCCGGATGCGCACGCTGATGAAACATGGCGACCGCCCCCGGCTGCGCCAGATGTTGCCCGTGGCGCTGCTGTGCATCTGCGTGCTGAGCCTGTTGGCGGGGCTGATGATCCACCCCTTGGGCTATGCCGGTTTGCTGGGCTACGGGTTAATTTTGCTCTGCGCATCGCTTTGGATGCTGATGAGGACGCGCGCGTTTTGCGGGCTTTGGGCCGGTGTGGCGCTGGGCGTCATGCATCTGAGCTGGGCTCTGGGCGCGGTGCGAATGTGGCTCAGCGCCCGGCAATAAGCCGGTCGTAAAGCGCTGCGGTCTGTTGGCCTATGTCGGACCAATCCGTACCGATACTGCCCCTGGCGGGCGTTTTGCCGATGCTTTCAGACAGGGCCGCCGCCAATGCGAACGCGTCGCCCGGCGGCACCAGATGGCCTGTCTCGGGCGTGATTTCGTCACCAAAAGCGCCCAGATCAGAGGCGATGACCCATTTGCGCAGGGATTTGGTGAGGTAATAGACGCCGCTGGCCTCGATCCGGCGATAGGGGAAGACCAGCGCATCGGCCTCCACCATCAGTGCCGCCATATCCGCATCAGACAGCCAGCCGAGACGCCACTCCACATTGAGGTTTTCCTGCGCGGCCTTGGCCTGCGCGGGGGCCAGGTCACAAAAGGGCTCGCCCGCGATGATGACGCGCAGCGCATCACGGGTGGCTTGCGGCAGCGTGGCCAGCGCCTCGATCAGGATATCTGCGCCTTTATAGTCTTGCAGCCGCCCGAACAACACCACGCTCCAGCGCGGATCGCGCGGCGCAGGGGTTTTGGTCTGGCTGAGATCCAGCGAGAACGGCCCATGCGGGATAACCGAGAGCCTGTCTTCGCCGCAACCTGCCCGGATGAGCGCCTCGCGGCCACGGGAGGTGTGGACAATGACGTGATCGACCTGAGCCAGCACCTGCGGGAACCCCATGACCTGCAATTTCGAGGTCGGGTTGCCATTGAAGGGCGTTGTGTCATGGACGGTCAGCACCACGGGCGCGGTGCGGCGCAGCTTGCGGATGGCGCGCAGATCGGCGGCGGGCAGGACGGACCATTGCAGATGGACGATATCGGCTGGCCAGCTTTTGGAGAGCGCGATCATGCGTTTCAGCGAGCCGATATGGGACATGGCCTTGCGCAGCTTGGCAGCGGCCCCACCCTGTTTGGCGGAGGCCTCATGGCCGGGATAGAAAATCGGCGCGGTCTGGGCCTCGGGCAGGTCGGGCTTTTCGCCGTCGCGCAGCCCGCGCGTGGCCCAGAGCGTGGTGACGCCCGCCTTGTTCAGCCCGGTGTTGAGCGCGGCATCATAGGGCGCGGTGAACAAAGACGGGTCCAGCAGCAGCGCGTTAATGGCCATAATGCGCGCCTTCTTTCAGCGACAGACAGCCCGCGACCACGCCCCGGTGCAGGGCGGCGCGCAGCTGCCAGAACATCCGGCGGTCCGTGTTGAACGCATTGGCCAGCGCCATGCTGCTGGACAGCGCGGCTTTCAGCGCCGCAAGGCAGCCCAGTTTCAGCCGCGCGAAACTGCCGGTGGCCGACACCGCATAGCTTTGGCCCGAGCGGTATTTGCGGGTTTCCAGCCAGGCATAGGTGAGCCGCTCGGGGGTGACCTCTTCATGGACCACGGCCTCCCAGGCGACGGCGTAGCGTGCACCGAGGCGGTGCAGGCGGAAGAAAAATTCGGTGTCTTCGCCGCCGGTCTGGCCACGGGCGAGATCGAAGCGTTCTTTATACCAGCGCGTGCCTGCCCAGCGCAGAAGCGCGTTGCAGG
>CALFWN010000257.1 GCA_937928335.1 uncultured Litoreibacter sp.
CCGCGTTCCACCTTCATGTCGCCCGCATCCGAGAAGCTGCGCGGCGCATCTATGGCCTGCTGCGCGTGCATCCCGAAATCAACAATATTGCTCAGAAAACGCGCATGGCCATTGGGCTGGTACTGCCCGCCCATCACGCCAAACGGCATGATGACCTTGCCGTCCTTCTTCAGCATCCCCGGAATGATCGTGTGCATCGGGCGCTTGCCGCCCTCGGCCTCATTCGCATGGCCTTCTTCCAGCGAGAAACCCGCTCCGCGGTTCTGAAACAGCACTCCGAACTTATCCGACGCGATGCCCGAGCCGAAACTGTGGAAGATCGAGTAGATCAGCGACACCGCCATCCGGTCGCGGTCCACGACCGTCAGATAAATCGTCTCTTTATGAACCTGCTCGGACAACGCCGCCGGGGCCTCCATCGCGCGGGCAGGGTCGATCAAAGCAGCCAGATCCCTGGCGGTGCTCTCCGACAACATATGGTCCAGCCGGGCCATATGGTCATGATCGGACAAAAACCGGTTCCGCGCGTCATAGGCCAGCTTCGAAGCCTCCGCCTCGATATGGGCGCGGGCACTGCCAAAAGGGTCCATCCCGGCAATATTAAACTGCGCCAGAATGTTGTTCAGCAGGATCGCCGTGGCCCCTTGGCCATTGGGCGGATGCTCGACCAGCTCGATCCCCTTGTAGCTGCCCGAAATCGGCGTGGTATACTCGCACGCGACCGACGCGAAATCATCCAGCGTATGCGTACCGCCCGCCTTTTGCAGGCTGGCCACCATATCCTCCGCCACCTCGCCTTCATAAAACCCGGCGCGGCCATGCTCTGCCACCCGCTTCAACACCTCCGCCTGCAATGGTGCGCGGAACACCTGGCCCGGTTTGGGCGCCTTGCCGTTCAACAGATAATGCTGTGCCGCCGCCCCTTGCGGGGTGCCTTCCGCCTCGTGCCAGTCAAAGCTGGTGCGTGCGCCAACCGATACCCCGGCCTGTGCATAGTGGATCGCGGGGGCCAGCACCGCTTTCAATCCCAGCTTGCCGTGGTCTTTCGACAAGCGGCAAAACGCGTCAACCGCGCCGGGCAGCGTCACCGCAGCTGCGTCATAGGCCGGCATCACGCTATGGCCCGCGGCCCGCAAATCCGCCGCGTCCAGCGCCGCCGGCGCGCGGCCCGAGCCATTCAGCGCGATCACTTCTTCGCTGCCCGCCGGTTTGATCAACACAAAGCAGTCGCCGCCAATCCCGGTCATTTGCGGCTCGCATAGCCCCAGCAGCACGGCCGCCGAGATCGCGGCATCGACAGCATTGCCCCCGGCCTCCAGCATCTGGATGGCCACTTTGGAGGCCAGCGGGTCCGATGTCGCGCAGATCCCGTTCTGGGCAAAGACGGTGGAGCGGCCGGGCATGTGAAAATCGCGCATTCTTGGTCCTCTGCCAATAGGGTCAGGGGCGCAGGATAGATGCGGCGGTCAGAATGTCTAGGGAGGGGCTGGTAGGTTCCTCGACGCCACGCATCTGGGTGGGGGCTGATAAACGCAGCGCCGAGGGAAGCTATGCAGCTACCCTCTCGTTCTCGCGTCTAATTCGGTCTGGCGTGAGCAGAAATTATGGCGAATCTGTGTCTTGGCTGGAAAATACGTGGACAATAAAAGCGACTGTCATCAAATCGGAAACAACGAGCGGGTCCGGCCCGTGCCGGGTCAGTGCGCTTTGGTGTTGATGCGCAGCCTGAAGATCAGCCGGTTCATGTTGCCGCATCTTCTATAGACGGGCTCTGGCGCAAGGCTGTGGATCAGATACCAGCCAAATCCCCCCTCCGGCAATTGCTCTCGCGAGACGCGGGCATCTGGCCTGTGGATCGGCGGCACGGTCAGGCCGGGCATCGGGATGCCGAAATCCTTGGTTTCCACCTGCACCGCATCACCCAGCACCGACAGTTTCACCTGAACAGGCATACCCGGCATTGCCTCATAGCCATGTTCCTCGATATTGTTCAGCGCCTCCGCAATCACCAGCTCCGCATCGCCGTGCAGCACCGGCCGATCGGGCAGCACTGTCATCAGATAGCCCAGTATCTCCGCAATAAGGTGTCGGATCTCACCTGTCAGCCCAACGAAGCTGCGCGCCTCGGGAAGGTCGCTCTGGGCGTCCGCGTCACGCAGGAAGGGGCGCTCATGCTGCATTTGCGCCGTCATCGGTGAGGATATCCGAAACCGCGCGATGCACGGTAAAGACCTGATCCATCTGCGTCAGCTTGAAGACCTTGGCCACCACAGGCGTCAGCCCCGCCAGCTCCAGCTTGCGCCCGCGCAGCAGCTTCAACGCAGAGACAATCGCCCCAAGGCCGCTGCTGTCAAGGAAGGTCACACCGGACAAATCCATCACCACGCGCCCCTCAAACCCCTCCGTCGCGTCGCGGAACTGGTCCTTGAGATAGATCGCCCCCGCCGCGTCGATACGGTCGGTGTCGGGGGTCAGGATTAGGATATCATCCTGGGTTCGGCTGGTCAGGTTCATGGCGTGCTCCATCGGTGGTTGGGCACTGCTCTAGACATCAATCCTTACTATTCGGTATTCAGGCGCAACTTTGATGCGCTTTGGAGGCTCACCATGAAAACCGTCGTAATCGCGGGCGCCAGCAGGACACCGATGGGGGGCTTTCAGGGCGATTTTCAGGATATGGATGCCCCCGGCCTTGGCGGGGCCGCGATCAAGGCAGCGCTCGAGGCAGCCGGTGCCAAAACCGTTGATGAGGTGTTGATGGGCTGTGTGCTGCCCGCGGGGCTCGGTCAGGCCCCGGCGCGTCAGGCGGGTTTTGCCGCCGGCCTCGGCGAAGAGGTCCCCGCGACGACGCTCAACAAGATGTGCGGCTCCGGCATGAAGGCCGCGATGATGGCCTTTGACCAGATCGCCCTTGGCCATGCGGGCACGATGGTCGCAGGCGGTATGGAAAGCATGACAAACGCGCCTTACCTCTTGCCAAAGATGCGGGGCGGCGCTCGTATCGGTCACCAGAATGTGCAGGATTCCATGTTCCTCGACGGGCTGGAGGACGCCTATGACAAAGGCCGCCTGATGGGCACATTTGCCGAGGATTGCGCAGAGAAATACCAGTTCACCCGCGAGGCGCAGGATGCCTATGCGCTGGCCTCCCTCAGCCGGGCGCTCGACGCCCAAAGCAGCGGCGCGTTCGATGCAGAGGTCACGCCCGTCACCCTCACAACCCGGCGCGGTGACACGGTGATCACCGCCGATGAGCAACCCGCCAAGGCCCGGCCCGAGAAGATACCGCTTCTCAAACCCGCCTTCCGCAAGGACGGCTCGGTGACAGCGGCCAACGCGTCTTCTATCTCTGATGGGGCGGCGGCGCTGGTGCTGGCCTCTGAAGACG
>CALFWN010000258.1 GCA_937928335.1 uncultured Litoreibacter sp.
CCGGGAGCTCGAGATATTGTTTTTCGATCCAAAGACGTCGCCAATCATTATGCTCCCAAAGATTGGAAAGAATAAACGGCGTTTCTAGCTCCCTTTCTACCTTCTGGAGACTTAATGATGTTCTTTGCTCGAGGCTGGCATAATGTTTTCCGAAGAAGCAGATGGAGATCTTTCCTGCCACACGCCGGGTCAGGATGAGAAACAGTGTGGCAGCACTTTGCGCTACCTCAAAGATGTTGTTTGGCCAGCCCGCAGGGTGTTTGAGGATGGAAAAACAGGTCGGCAAGCACGATTAGCGAGAGAGTCTCTCGTCTTATGTTGGCACCGATTGATAATGCAGCATTATGGAGTTGAATAGAAAGATGTGGCACGCAAGTTTTTCCTGGCCGACGAGTCGGTGAAAAAACAGTAATGCGATCCGCCTTTAGACTCATGTTCGACAGATAGCTGCCTTGAAGTTCTATCGCCGTTGGAAAGGAAAAAGCCCCGTTTACACGACCCTCGGATTCGAGACAGCAAGGTTCTGAATAGTTCATACAAAACAGGCGAAATGCGTGCTTCTCTTGCTCCGTCGACGCGTCGTGAAACCGTTCTCTTCTCGACTTTCGAGGAAATCGGAGTCGGACCATTAGACGTTTTCTTAGGCAAAACAATTGTTGCTATTTCCCCAACATCGTGTATAGAGAGTCGCATAAAAGGCCGAGGGTTAAAAAAACATTGTTTTTGCCCCGCAGTCTGTTTCCCTGAGGAGGAAAAAAGGTTCGTGTCGGCGGCGAAATCAGGCTGATGACCTAAAACAGAGGGCAGAAAATGAGTCCCAATAGCTATTTCTTTACAAAATAATGGCGCAGGATCCTCGACCTTTCCTCCGGTAATAGGGGATAGGAGAATACGCAGTTGGGACGAGGAAAAAAATGTAGCGAGAAAAAGATCGTCTCTTCTCCAAAAGGAACAGTGGAGCACACACTCGTTCAGGGGTTTGCCTGTAAAAACGGGATCTGGCTCCATTTCGTTTATGATTGTTGCTCTCTCGAAGCTTGCCCGCCTCGCCGTCGACAGCCGCGTTTGCGGCATTGTGCCAACATGCCGGTGGATGGGTCCATGCCGTCAATCGTGGCAAAACCCTCCTCTGCCAGCGCCTGCCCCGATAGCCCGGTGCCGCAGCCATAATCGAGAATAGGTTGACTCTTGTCCTGCGACAGCTGCGCAAGGGCGCGGGCCAGACGGGCAGGGGTGGCATAGCCGTTCTCGCCGACCTCGGCCTCGTAGCTATCGGCCCAATCATCATAGAGCGCCTGCATGGCGTCATCGCCGGAGGTTTTATAGGTCTTGTCGAGAAAGGTCTTGGTGGGTTTCTGTGTCATGCGCGCAGCGTCGCAAATCATTCAAGCCGCGTCCAGCCGCGCGTCGTTGAGCCATTGTGACCACGCAGCCTTGGCGCGGTTAGTATACATCTTGTAGCGCGTCGCACGGTTGCGCCGCCCGGTCTTGGCATCCACCACCGGTGGGAACAGTCCGAAATTCACATTCATCGGCTGGAAGGTCTTGGCATCCGCCCCGCCGGTGATGTGGGTGATCAGGGCGCCCATCGCGGTCTCGGGGGCGGGGGGATCAATCGGCTGGCCGATGATGTCAGCGGCTGCGAACCGGCCTGCCAAAAGCCCCATTGCAGCAGATTCCACATAGCCCTCGACGCCGGTGATCTGGCCCGCAAAACGCAGATGCGGTTTGGACTTCAGCCGCATCTGGTTGTCGAGCAATGTCGGCGAATTGATGAAAGTGTTGCGGTGAATACCGCCGAAACGGGCAAATTCGGCCTCCTCCAGGCCCGGGATCATCCGCAAGACCTGCTTTTGCGCCCCGTATTTCATCTTGGTCTGGAAGCCCACGATGTTGAAAAGCGTGCCCAGCGCGTTGTCGCGGCGCAGCTGCACAATGGCATGGGCCTTGATGTCGGGCTGATGCGGGTTGGTCAGGCCCACAGGTTTCATCGGGCCAAAACGCAGGGTTTCGCGGCCGCGCTCGGCCATCACCTCGATGGGCAGGCAGCCGTCGAAATATTTGGCGGTCTCGCCGGGCTTGAACTCGGTCTTCTCGGCGGCCAGCAGCGCGTCGATAAAGGCCTCATAGGTGTCCTTGTCCATCGGACAGTTGAGATAGGCGGTGCGGTCTTCCTCGGTCTCACCCTTGTCATAGCGGGACTGGAACCACGCCTTGTCCATATTGATGCTGTCGAAATAGATGATCGGCGCAATGGCGTCGAAAAAGGCCAGCGCGTCCTGACCGGTTTCAGCCGCGATGGCTTCGGCCAGACTGCCAGAGGTGAGCGGCCCTGTGGCGATGATCCAGTGGCCGGTTTCGGGCAGGGCCGCAATCTCATCATAGCTGATCTGGATATTGGGATGCGCCTTCAGCCGGGCCGTGACGGTTTCGGCGAAAGGGTCGCGGTCCACGGCCAGCGCCCCGCCTGCGGGCAGCGCGTGCGCGTCGGCGCAGGCCATAATCAGCCCGCCCGCCTGACGCATCTCCCAATGCAACAGTCCCACAGCGTTTTGCTCGTCGTCATCGGAGCGGAAGGAGTTGGAGCAGACCATCTCGCCCAGATTGCCGGTGCGATGTGCGAAGGTTTCAACCTTGGGCCGCATCTCATGGATCACCACCTGCACGCCCATATTGGCGGCCTGCCAGGCGGCCTCTGACCCGGCCATGCCGCCGCCGATGATATTGAGAACCTGTGTCATGCGGCTGATCTATACGCTTCGTCGGGAAAGAAAAAGCCCCGCAGCACCATGCCGCAGGGCTTCGTTTTGGCAAAAATACTCAAATCCGCGGGTTACTCTTCAGCACCGTCTTCCGCCTCTTCCTCGCCCTGATCGGCAATCCGCGCGACCGAGCTGACGGTTTCGCCCTTGCCGGTGTCGAAGACCTTGACCCCGCCCGCAGAGCGCGACCGGAAGGAGATACCATCAACGGGGCAGCGGATGGACTGGCCCTTGGAGGTGGCCAGCATGATCTGGTCATCCATCTCCACAGGGAAGGAGGCGACGATATCGCCTGCTTTCATCGACATGGCCTGCACCCCCATGCCGCCGCGTCCGCGCACGGGGTAGTCGTGGCTGGAGCTGATCTTGCCGGAGCCCTCCGCGGTGATGGTCAGGATCAGATCCTCGGCTGCCGACATCTCGGCGTAGCGCTCCTGGCTGAAATTCGGATCGGCGGGGGCCTCGTCATCGGCATCCTCATCGGTCAGCCCGGCCATAGCGCGGCGCATCTTGAGATAGGCGGTGCGTTCCTCGGGCGTGGCGACGAAATGGCGGATGACGGACATGGAGACGACCTTCTGGCCGTCTTTCAGCCTCACCCCGCGCACGCCGGTTGAGGCGCGCGACGAGAACACGCGCACATCCGTAGACGGGAAGCGGATGGCGCGGCCTGCATTGGTGATGAGCATGACGTCGTCATTTTCGTCCGCGATGCGGGCGTTGACCAGCTCGACCCCCTCGGGCAGCTTCATGGCGATCTTGCCGTTGCGCATGACATTGGTGAAATCGCTGAGCGCGTTGCGGCGCACGTCGCCTGCGGTGGTGGCGAAGACGATTTGCAGATCGCCCCAGTCTTTCTCCTCGCGGTCCACCGGCATGATGGCGGCGATGGAGACACCGGTTGGGATGGGCAGAATGTTGACGATGGCCTTGCCCTTGGCGGTGCGACCGCCCTGGGGCAGGCGCCATGTCTTGAGCTTGTAGGCCATGCCATCCGTGGTGAAGAACAACAGCTGCGTGTGGGTGTTGGCCACAAAGAGCGTGGTGACGACGTCGTCTTCCTTGGTGGCCATGCCGCTGAGGCCCTTGCCGCCGCGGCGCTGGGCGCGGAAATCGGCCAGGGGCGTGCGTTTGATCCAGCCCGATTGCGTGATGGTGACGACGACATCCTCTTTCTCGATCAGGTCCTCGTCTTCCATGTCGCCGGACCAGTCGACGATTTCGGAGCGGCGGGGCACGGCGAATTGTTCGCGAACCTCCTTCAGCTCGTTGGAGATGATCTCCATGATCCGCTCGCGCGAGCGCAGAATATCGAGGTATTCCTTGATCTTACCGGCCAAGGTTTCCAGCTCGTCCGTGACCTCCTTGACGCCGATCTGGGTCAGGCGTTGCAGGCGCAGATCGAGAATGGCGCGCGCCTGTGTCTCGGAGAGATGATAGGTGCCATCATCGTTGACGGTATGGGTCGGATCATCAATCAGCTTGATATACTGCGCGATCTCGGCGGCGGGCCATGCGCGGGTCATCAGGCGTTCGCGGGCCTCTGCTGCATCGGCGGAAGACCGGATCGTGGCCACGACCTCGTCGATATTGGTGACAGCAACCGCCAGACCGCACAGGATATGGGAGCGCTCGCGGGCTTTGCGCAGCTCATAGGCGGTGCGGCGAGCGACGACCTCCTCACGGAAGGAGATGAAATTGGTCAGGAAGGAGCGCAGCGTCAGCTGCTCTGGCTTGCCGCCATTGAGCGCCAGCATGTTGCAGGAGAAATAGGTCTGCATCGGCGTGAAGCGGAACAATTGGTTCAGAACCACCTCTGCCGTGGCGTCGCGTTTCAGCTCGATCACCACCCGGACGCCGACCCGGTCGGATTCGTCCTGCACATGGGAAATGCCTTCGATCTTCTTGTC
>CALFWN010000259.1 GCA_937928335.1 uncultured Litoreibacter sp.
CTCCAAACACCACTTCATCACCGCCTTCTGGGCGTGCAGCCGGTTCTCCGCCTCGTCAAAAATCACCGAGTTCGGGCCGTCCATCACCTCGGATGTTGCCTCGTCGTCGCGATGCGCGGGCAGGCAATGCATGAACAAAGCGTCCGGCTTGGCGCTGTCCATCAGCGCGCGGTTCACCTGATAGCCGCGCAGCTGGTTGTGGCGACGTTCCCGCGCCGATTGCGGGTCATGCATCGACACCCAGGTATCTGTGACCACCAGATCCGCGCCTTCGACCGCCTCATGCGGGTCGCGGATCACCGAATAAAGCCCGTCCAAAGAGGCTTCAGGGTCCAGCGGCGGCGGCCCGGTGAAGACCAGATCAAACTCGAACTGTTTGGCGGCATGGGCAAAGCTGGCAAAGACATTGTTGCCGTCGCCCGACCAGACCACCTTCTTGCCTTTGATCGGGCCGTTATGTTCCTCAAAGGTCAGGATGTCGGCCATGATCTGGCAGGGATGGGTGCGGTTGGTCAGCCCGTTTATGACCGGCACGGTGGCGTGCTCGGCCATCTCAAGAAGCGTGTCCTCCTCAAAGGTGCGCATCATGATCAAATCCACATAGCGCGACAGCACCTGCGCGGTATCGGCAATCGTCTCGCCATGCCCCAGCTGCATATCCGCGCCGGACAACACCATTGTCGAGCCGCCCATCTGCCGCACGCCCACGTCAAAGCTGACCCGTGTTCGCGTCGAGGGTTTCTCGAAGATCAGCGCCACCACATGGTCCTTCAGCGGCGTGTCGGCATCCAGCGCGCCTTTGGGCTTGCCTGCCCGCGCCTCCTTGATGGCGCGGCCCGTGTCGATGATGCGCCGCAGATCAGCGGGGGAGGTCGTGTGAATGTCCAGAAAATGCTTCATGAGGCTGCCTCCGTCGCGCCGGAGGCGCGCCGTTCAAGCGCCGTCGCCGCCCGCTCCAGCCGCGCCACGCCTTCCGCAATCTCATCATCGCCAATATTGAGCGCAGGCAGAATGCGGATCACATTATCCCCGCCGGGGATCGTCAGGATATGCGCGTCATAGCCCGCCGCGATCACATCCAGATTTGGAACTTTGCATTTCACCCCGATCATCAGCCCTGCCCCGCGCACCAGCTCGAAAATATCCGGGTGGGAGGCCACCAGCCCCTCCAGCTTCTGCCGCATCAGCCCGGCCTTGCGGTTCACCTCCGCCAGAAACGCTTCATCCGCGATATGCTCCATCACCGCCGATCCGACCGAACAGGCCAGCGGGTTGCCGCCATAGGTCGAGCCATGCGTGCCTGCCGTCATGCCGCAGGCCGCAGCCTCCGTCGCCAGACAGGCGCCCAGGGGAAACCCGTTCCCGATGCCTTTTGCGACGGCCATAATGTCAGGCGTCACCCCGGCCCATTCATGGGCAAACAGCTTGCCGGTCCGGCCCATCCCGCATTGGATTTCATCGCAAATCATCAACGCACCCGTCGCGTCGCACAGGTCGCGCAGCCCTTTCAGGCAGGCATCAGGCAGCGGGATGATCCCGCCCTCGCCCTGCACCGGCTCCACCACCACCGCCGCGATGGTCTCATCCATTGCCGCCGTCAAAGCGTCATGGTCACCGGTCTCAAGATTGATGATCCCCGGCAGCATTGGCCCGAACCCTTTTGTCAGCTTCTCCGAGGCCGCAGCCGAGATCGTGGCCAGCGTCCGCCCGTGAAAGGACCCCGTGAAGGTGATGATATTCACCCGCTCCGGCTGGCCTTTGCTGGACCAGTATTTGCGCGCGGTCTTTAACGCGCATTCCATCGCCTCCGCGCCGGAATTGGTGAAGAAACAGGTATCGGCAAAGGTTTGCGCCACCAGCTTGCCGGCCAGCGCCTGCTGGGCGGGGATGTTATAAAGGTTCGACGTATGCCACAGCGACGCGGCCTGCTGTTGCACAACGCGCACCAGATCAGGATGCGCATGGCCCAGCCCCGTCACTGCAATCCCGCCCCCGAAATCAAGGTAGCGGGTCCCGTCTCGCTCGATCAGCCAGCTGCCTTCACCCTTTTCAAATGTCATCTCGGCGCGGCCGTAGGTCGGCATAATGGCGGGGATCATGAACGTGTTCCTTTACGCGTAAAACGAAGTCCTGACTGTCAGGATATTCGCCAGTGGTGTCAATTTCAGAAAGTGGCTGCGCGCCAGCTCGGGATTGGGCGCAGGGGATCAAAGGCGGACGCGGTCAGCGTCGGCGTCGCAGGGAAGGGATATATGCGGTTTTGATCATGGCAGCGGTGTAGCCGCGAAACTTCGCCCCTGTCCAGCATTTTTCTTTGACGCCCCCGCCGCGCAGGCGTAGCCCACCCGGTATGAGCAGCCCTGAGCACAAACCTCTTGCCATCGCCTATATGCTGCTGGCCTCCCTGCTGATCGCGGGCACCACCCTGCTTGCAAAGGCGCTGGGCACCCAGACGCTGGGGGACCCGCTCCACCCGTTGCAAATCTCGCATGGGCGTTTCCTGTTCGCATGGCTCGCTATTGCCGGCACCGTCGCACTGATGCGCCCGACCTTTACCCGGCCCAACCTGACACTGCATCTCGCCCGCTCCAGCTTCGGGTTCAGCGGCATCACGCTGCTTTTTGCGGCGGTTGCCTATATTCCGGTCGCCGACGCCACCGCGATCAGCTTTCTGAACCCCGTCTTCGCCATGATGCTCGCAATCCCGCTTCTGGGTGAGAAAGTGGGGCCTATCCGCTGGCTGGCCGCCGCCATCGCGCTTGCAGGCGCGCTGGTTTTGTTGCGCCCCGGCAGCTCCGCCTTTCAGCCCGCCGCATTGCTGGCGCTCGGCGCGGCGCTGGTGACGGGGGTCGAGGTCACCATCATCAAGCTGCTCACGGGCCGCGAGGCGCCGCTGCAAATCCTGTTCACCAACAATTCCATCGGGCTGATCCTCTCTACCCTTGCCGTGATCGCCATATGGGCGCAGCCATCCCCGCAGCAATGGGTGGCGCTTATGGCGCTTGGCATCATGATGGCCGCCGCGCAGGCCTGTTTCATCCAGTCCATGCGCCGGGCCGAAAGCTCCTTCGTCGTGCCCTTCAGCTACGCCACGCTGATCTTCGCCAGCCTCTATGATGCCGCCCTGTTCAAAATCATCCCCGACGCGATATCCCTGCTGGGTGCTGTCATAATCATCGCGGGTGCCGCGCTTTTGGCCTACAGAGAGGCCCGCGCCGCCAATCAAGCGCTTGTAACCGCGCCCAAGCGTCCCTAAAATAAGGGCAACCAATGCCGCCCTCAGCCATGCCGCGCCGGGCGGCTTCTCGATTCAAACAGAAGGCCGTGCCCCATGTCCTGGACAGATGACCGCGTCGAAGTGCTCAAGAAAATGTGGGGGGAGGGGAAATCCGCCTCCCAGATCGCCAAGGAGCTTGGCGGCGTCACCCGCAATGCGGTGATCGGCAAGGTGCACCGTCTGGGGCTGTCCAACCGCTCGGGCGGTGCGTCCTCGGCCAAACCGGCGGCCAAGGAAAAGGCGGCGGCCAAGGCCAAACCCGCCGCCAAGGCAAAGCCTGCGGCAGAGGCTGACGCCAAACCTGCCGCCCCCGCGGCAGCACCGGCCAACAAGCCGATGATCCGCCCCAAGCTGGTGGTCACCGCAGGCCAGCCGCTGCCCCCGCAACCCTCCGCCAACGAGATCAGCCCGGAGGCTCTGGCCTCGGTGCGCGAGATCGAAAAGAAGGCCAAGAAGCTGAGCGTCATGCAGCTGACAGAGCGGACCTGCAAATGGCCCGTGGGCGATCCGGCCACGGAGGATTTCTGGTTCTGCGGCCTGCCCGTGCAACAGGGCAAACCCTATTGCGAGGCGCATGTCGGCGTGGCTTTCCAGCCGATGTCTGCCCGCCGCGACCGCCGCCGCTAAACACCACCGCCGCCGCAGGGCCGTGCCACCACGTCCCGCCTTTCCATGTTCGGAAATATCCTGAGGGGATGCCCCTGCGGCGGGGAGCAAAGCTCCCCAAGAGCAGAATAAAACTCCGCGCGCAGCTCCTTTCGGTCAACCGGGTCGGCCAAAACGGCCGGTCAGTCAAACAGGCTGCGCAGCGCGTTTTTGGCCCGGTCCTCGATCTTGTCCTTCACCGCATCCTCGACGCTCTGCCCGCCCCCGGCCTCCACACCCAGCTCACGCGCCAGCTTCGCCTGCGCTTCGGCCTTCAGCTCGTCCTCGCGTGCACGGGCGCGCGCCTTCAACGCCTCTTTGCGCTCCTCAAGCTCGCGGTCCAGCTCCCGGTCGGCCAGCCATTTCAGGTCCGGGCGGAAGCGGATGTCGCTCCACGGCCCGGTGATGCGCACCGGCACGGTGATCCCGCTGCTGTCCTCGCGCGCCAAAGCCACCGGGATCAGCCGGTAATCCACCTGCTGGCCGCCCAGATCCAGCGTCCCGGCGCCCGTTGCCGTCACCAACCTGGCGTCAAATCGCAGATCGTCATTGCGCAACACGCCGCCCGCGATCTCGAACCCGGCGGTGATCGCGTCAAACACCGTCTTCGATCCCTCGCCCACATAAGCCGCGTCCAGGTTGCGAATCATGCCCGCAATGTCCAACCCCTCCAGCTCGCCCGCGCCCACATCCATGCGCCCCGAGCCCGAGAGCGAGCGCATGATCGCGTCCATATTGCCGCCCGAGCCCAGAAATTTCAGCTGCAAGGCGGCGTCCCCGCGCAGCCGGTCGAAGCCTGCGAAATCGCTCAACACGCGCTGCATGGCCACGCCTCTGGCCGCAAGGTCGCCGCCCACGGATAGTCCGCTGCGGTTGTTGACCACGAATTGCCC
>CALFWN010000260.1 GCA_937928335.1 uncultured Litoreibacter sp.
TGACGCTTGACCTGCAGCTTCTCGGGCAACGGCACAAGGACATCAAGAACGGCCTGTCGGCTCCGCCCAAATTGACACCGATGGTGCTTGCCGATCTGGCCACGAAATGGGGCTGGGGCATCAAGATGCTGCAAACCAAGCGCCGGACATTTCGCAACATTGTGGGCCATGCGCAATCGGTGGATGACATCTCGCAGCTGCACAGCTGGACCGCCCAGCAGTTTGATCCGCGGCTGAACTGGGACACGGTGAAAGAGTACCGCAAGAAATGGGACCGTAAGCTGATCCTGAAAGGCATTCTGGATGTCGAGGATGCCAAGAAGGCGCTTGATGTGGGCGCTGATGCGATCATCGTGTCAAATCATGGCGGGCGTCAGCTTGACGGCGCACTCAGCTCGATCCGAATGCTGCGCCCTATTCTGGACGCGGTGGGCGACAAGATCGAGGTTCATATCGATGGCGGCATACGCACCGGCCAGGACGTGCTGAAAGCCGTGGCGATGGGGGCCAAGGGCACCTATATCGGCCGCGCCTTCATCTACGGGCTGGGGGCGATGGGGGAGAAAGGCGTGAGCGAAGCGTTGCGTGTCATCCACAAGGAGCTGGACACCACGATGGCGCTTTGCGGCGAGCGCGACATCAACAATCTCGGTGCGCATAATCTTCTGGTGCCCAAGGATTTCGTCGGCGACTGGGTCTAGACACCCCATCTGCGCAGCACGCCCAGAAGCGGAAAGAGGACGCAGACCAGCACGCCTATGGCAAAGAAGCTGGTCCGCAACCCAAACCCCTGGCTGATCAGCCCCATCGCCGCGGGGGCGATGAAGAAGCCGGAAAAGCCAATGACCGCGGCGCGGGATATGGCGAGCGTTCTAACTTCGGGCTTCACGAGGCGGCCGACAATCGCAAAACCGATGGGGCCAATGGCGGAGACCCCAAGCCCAAGCGTGCCATAGCCGATATAGGCCATCAGCGGCGACACGGCGGCAGCCGCAATCACTGCGCCGGCGACGGCCATCACCGCACCCCAGAAGATCACGGTCAGATCGCTCCATTTCTCGGCAACCGCCTGCCCGCCAAACCGCCCTACCGCCATTGTCAGACCCAACATCGTTGGCCCTAGCGCCCCTTGGGCGGCGCGGCCTCCCAGCGTGCGCTCGACATGCAGCGCGGACCAGCTCTCTACGGCGGCCTCTGCCATGAAGGCGATCATCACAACAGCCCCGCACAGACCGACAACAGCATAGGGGAACCGCGCGCCATGCGCGGTCTCCGTGCTGTGTTTGGCCACCGGCATCCGGGTGCGGGTGGCAAGGATCAGGGCCAGCACGCCCACGCCTGCAAAGATGATCACGGGCGGCGCACCGGCCTCCCGGCCCAGCCCGGTGCCAAAAGCACCGATTGCATAGGCCACCGAGAACATGCCGTGATTGGCGTTCATCAGCGGGCGCGTATGAACGGCCTCAAGTTCAGAGACCCTTGCGTTCATGGTCACATCCAACAGCCCGGAGGCCAACCCCGCCAACACCATAGCCGCGAAAAACGCCATTGGCGTGGTGGCCAGCCCGGGAAACAGAAACGCCGCCGCCAGGCCGATACAGGCCACCGGCAAAGCCCATTGCCCAAGGCTGCGGTCAAAGATCGGGGCCAGAACCATCGTCGTCAGAAGCCCGAATGACGTGCCCAGCAGCAGCAACCCGAAGGTCGCGTCATCCGCGCCGATTTGCGCTTTGAGCTGCGGGGCCAGTGCTGCCATCGAACCCCAAAACAACCCCACCACGGCAAAGGCCGCGACGGGGGCATGGGAGATACGGATGGCGGATATAACGGACATGCCGCCAAGCGTTAGTCACATGGCGCAAGACACTCAATATGCAATCACAACAAAGCTCTTTCCCTGCGTTCGATTCGCGCCTATACGCACGGTTTCACGCGGCCCGACACCCTTGGAGGCAGCCGCATAACATTTGGAGAATTCACATGGCAAAAGAGATCCCTGATCTTGTAGTTGAGCCACGCGCGGGGACAGGCAAGGGGGCCGCCCGCACTGCACGCCGTAACGGTATGGTGCCTGGCGTGGTCTATGGCGGCGGGGTTGACCCGCAAGCCATTCAGATCCCCTTCAACGTGCTGTTCAAGAAGCTGAAAGAAGGCCGCTTCCTGGCGACCCTGTTCAACCTGAAAATGGACGGTGCCGAGGATGTGCGCGTCATCTGCCGGAATGTGCAGCGCGACGTGGTCAAGGACTTGCCAACGCATATCGACCTGCTGCGCCTGAAGCGCAACACCAAGATTGCGCTGTTTATCCCGGTTGAAGTGACCGGCGAGGATGCAAGCCCCGGCCTGACCCAGGGCGGCGTGCTGTCTCTGGTGCGCCCCGAGGTTGAGCTGGTTGTGACCGCGTCCGACATCCCGGACCACATCACCATCGACGTCTCGGAGCTGGGTATCGGCGACAATGTGTCGATCTCTTCGGTGACCTTGCCTGAAGGTGCCAAACCCACCATCGACCGCGATTTCGTCATTGCCAATATTCAAGCCCCATCGGGTCTGAAATCGGCCAGCGACGACGAGGATGAGGCCGAGGATGCCGCAGAAGATGCAGCGCCAGAGGCCGAAGCTGAGGGCGGCGACGAGTAGTCTCGAAGACCTTTTTTACCGGATTGAGAAGGCGGGGCCATGCGGTCTCGCCTTTTTCTTTGGCATGGCAGGTTCAGACTGGGCAGGATCAGGCTGGGGAGGATGCGTCCAGCTGCTGACCCTGCCTGCAAAACCCGATCAATGCGCCGCGTGACAGATCAGGGGCGTAGATCAACCCCGAGGCAGACATGCCGTCAAAGATACGCTTGATCACCGTGTCAGGGTAGCGGTCCGGGTGCAGCTCCAGCGCCACCACGCGCACGAAATCGGGCCACGGCGCATCAAAAAGATCCGCCTCCGCCCCTTCGACATCCATGATCACCACCGTCGGTTTATGAGCCTCAAGCAGATCGCCCATAACCAAAGCAGGCACGCTTATGGCGCCCTCCTCCTCGGGCGCGCCCATGCTAGACGCCCAGAACGCATGTGCGTTCTTTAGATGCACCCGAGCGCCTTTGACCGGCGCGCCGACAATGGCCCCGTGCAGCAGCACGGCCTCCTCGCAATCATTGCGGTCAAGATTGGTGCGGATGGTGTTCAGCAGGCGCGGGTTGGCCTCCACCGACATCATATTTTGCGCACCCGCCAGCATCGCGCAGATCGTCGAGATGTAGCCAACCCCTGCCCCCAGCTCCAGAACCCTGTCGCCATAGTCGATCATCAATTGCGCGGCGCGCGCCTCGTTGGCCTCGTAGTGCCCGGTCTCCAGCCTGTCGCGGATGCGTGGGGTCAGCAATCTGTCTGGAACCTCGAGGGAAACGCCGCTGAGTTCGAATTGTGCCACGCAAAGAAACCTTGTTAAGATGGCGCAAATCCTACCCGCGCCCCGGCGTCCCGACAATATGGCATCCACAGATGAAACTCTTTGCAGGCCTCGGCAATCCCGGCGCGAAATATGCAGGTCACCGGCACAATATCGGTTTCATGGCGCTGGACCGGATTGCGCAGGATCACGGGTTTGGCCCGTGGAAAAGAAAATTTCAGGGTCAGATCAGCGAGGGCCGGCTGGGGTCGCAGAAAATCGTGCTGCTGAAGCCCGCAACTTTCATGAACAGGTCGGGCCAGTCGGTGGGCGAGGCGATGCGGTTCTACAAGCTCGACAGTACCGATGTGACCGTGTTCCACGACGAGATCGACCTCGCGCCGGGTAAATTGCGCTGCAAGGCCGGTGGGGGACATGCGGGCCATAATGGGCTGCGCTCGATCCATGAGCATCTGGGGCCGCATTACGACCGGGTGCGCATGGGCGTGGGCCATCCGGGGCATAAAGACCGCGTGCCGGGCTATGTGCTGCACGATTTCGCCAAGGCCGATCAGGAGTGGCTGGATGACATGCTGCGCGGCATCTCGGACGGTATCGCGCATCTGGCCGATGGGGATACGGGGCGGTTCCTCAACGCCGTTTCACTGCGACTTGCCCCGCCGCGATCCTCGACCAGCCAGCCCAAGCCAAAAGCCGCGCCACAAGAGAAGCCAAAGGCCGCGCCGCCTGCCCCGGAAGACGCCCGCTCCCCGATGCAAAAGCTGCTGGACAAGTTCAAATGATCCGCTGGATTACGCGCATCCTCGTTGCTCTCGTGCTGATTGCGGCCGCGGCAGCGCTTTGGAAACGGGAAGAAATCACACGCCTGATTGCCGTGAATACCTTGTTCGACGGGGGCAAGATCGTCAGCAATTTCTCAAATATGAACAACGCCTTCCTCTGGGCAGAGCTGGACCGGGGCGACGGGCCGGTCACGCCTTTGCCTCCGGGGCGGCAGGTTGCCATGCCCCGCGCGGTGCAAGACTGGGTCGAGGCGCGCGATGTGACCTCCCTGCTGGTGCTCAAAGACGGCAAGGTGGTGGTTGAGCAATATTACAAGGGAACGCTGCCCGGCGACCGCCGGATCGGGTGGTCCGTCGCAAAGAGCTTCCTGTCAGCTTTGTTCGGCATTGCCGTGAGCGAGGGCAAAATCACTGACCTTGATGCGCCGGTCACCGACTATGTCGAAAGCCTGAAAGGCACGGCCTATGACGCGGCCACAATCCGCAACGTGCTGCACATGGCGTCAGGCATCACCTTTGACGAGGATTATCTGGACTATGACAGCGACATCAACCGCATGGGGCGGGTGCTGGCGCTGGGCGGCACGATGGACGGGTTTGCATCGGGGTTGACGCAGACCACCCGCCCGCCAGGCGAGCTGTGGGAATACACTTCGATTGATACGCATGTGCTGGGCATGGTTCTGCGGGCTGCCACCGGCCGCTCGCTGATCCGGGAGATGCAGGAAAAACTGATCGCGCCGATGGGGCTGGAGGCCTCTCCCTACTACCTGACCGACGGGGAGGGCGTGGCCTTTGCCCTTGGCGGGCTGAACCTGACGACGCGTGACTTTGCGCGGATGGGGCTGATGTTCTTGCAAAACGGGCGCCTAGAAGATCGCCAGATCGTACCGGCCGCCTGGGTGGCCGAAAGCACCGCGCCCTCTGCCCCCACCGCGCCGGGGCAGATCGGCTATGGGTATCAATGGTGGATACCCGTGGGGGCCGCGCCGGGCCAGTTCATGGCGCGTGGCATCTACGGGCAATATGTCTATATTGATCGCCCGGCAGGCGTGGTGATCGCGACCACGGCGGCGGATCGCAAATTCCGCGATGCGGGTGTCAGCACGCAAAATGTCGAGATGTTCCGCCTGATCGCAAATGAGGTAACGCAATGAATATGGACCCCTCCCTCAACGTGCTTGGCGCCCCGTTGGAGACATGTTCCAAAGACCCGGTGACAGGTTTTTTTCGCAATGGGTGTTGCGATACCGGGCCGATGGATCAGGGCAGCCACACGGTTTGCGCGGTGATGACGGCGGAGTTTCTGGCCCTGTCGAAATACCTTGGAAACGACTTGTCCACGCCCCGCCCGGAGTTCGGCTTTGCCGGGTTGAAGCCCGGCGATCAATGGTGCCTGTGCGCTTCGCGCTTTTTGCAAGCCCATGACGAAGGGGCAGCGCCCCGGGTCAATCTGGGGGCCACCCATCAAAGGGCGCTGGACGTGGTCTCTCTGGAGGTTCTGGCGCTTTACGCCTTGCCTGCGGATTAACGCGTCGCCCGCGTCATCTGGACATGAAGCCCGAAGGGCGGGATGAAGAACAGCACGAACCCAAGGGTGACATAGACCCAGATCATCATCGGAATCCACAGCACTGTCATGAAGAGGCCAACCCACCCGGCCAGACGGGTTGCCGCATAGGGCTGCATGAACCGCATCAGCAAAAGCTGAAACAGCTTTCCGCCATCCAACGGCATGACGGGCAGCAGGTTGAGCAGCGCCAGAAACAGGTTCATCTGTGCCAGCCAGTAAAGCGCCCATGACAAGGTCGGATCTGCCATCAGAGGCGACAAAAGGGAGGCCACAGCCCAGATCACCAGATTCACGATCGGCCCCATAGCCACGATCAGCTCTTCCTCATAGGGCGTCACACTGGCAGACCGTTCGCAGAAGCCGCCGCCGCCATAGATCATGATGCGGCGCACCGGGATGCCCTGGATCAGGCAGCCCCATGCGTGGCCAAGCTCATGCAGAAAGATCGACCCGATCAACATGGCGAAGGATATCAGCCCGTAAAACATCATCTCCGGCGAGCCACCAAGCGGCACGAAGATCAGCGCCAACAGCATCAGGCTGCCCCCGATTTGTATGGGGACGCCCCAAGGGCCGCGGATTTCAAAGATCGGGTTTTCGCTTCCAAACATTGTGTTGGCCTTGAAAATATTGCTGCAATCCCGTGACGCTATCAGCGAAATCGGGCGGCAATTGGCCTGCAATTGGCAAAGAGAAAGGCCATCTGGCACTGCACAAGATGGCCTTGGTCCGAAATCCAGCGGTTTGGCGTCAGGCGAATTCGCCCATTTCAAAGCCCAGCGCACGGGCGACGGTGAAGATGTCCTTGTCGCCTCGTCCGCACATATTCATGCAGATGATGTGATCTTTGGGCAGCGTTGGTGCAATTTTCATGACATGGGCCAGCGCGTGGGAAGGCTCCAGCGCGGGGATGATGCCTTCCTGCTCGCAGCACAGCTGGAACGCGCCCAGTGCTTCCGTGTCGGTGATGGCCACGTATTTGGCGCGCCCGATCTCGTGCAGCCAGGAAT
This sequence comes from uncultured Litoreibacter sp., assembly GCA_937928335.1. Lineage (GTDB taxonomy): Bacteria > Pseudomonadota > Alphaproteobacteria > Rhodobacterales > Rhodobacteraceae > Litoreibacter. The sequence goes on from CALFWN010000260.1 coordinate 6,769, forward strand.
GCTCTGGTCCGATGCCCGGATAATCCAGACCAGCAGAGATCGAGAAGCCCTCGAGGATCTGGCCGTCCTCATCTTGCAGCAGATAGGTACGGTTGCCATGCAGCACGCCGGGGCGGCCGCCTGTCAGCGAGGCGCAATGCTCCATCTTGGCGTTCACGCCTTTGCCCCCGGCCTCCACGCCGATGATATTGACATCCTTGTCGTCCAGGAACGGAAAGAACAGCCCCATCGCGTTGGAACCTCCGCCGATGGCCGCAATCACGGTATCGGGCAGACGGCCCTCGGCCTCCTGCATCTGCTCTTTGGCTTCCTTGCCGATGATCGCCTGGAAATCGCGCACCATTGCCGGGTACGGGTGTGGGCCTGCCACCGTGCCGATGCAATAAAACGTGTCGCGCACATTGGTCACCCAGTCGCGCAGCGCGTCGTTCATGGCGTCTTTCAACGTACCACGGCCCGAGGTGACCGGCACCACCTCTGCGCCCAGAAGGCGCATACGGAAGACATTGGGGGCCTGGCGTTCCACATCATGCGCACCCATATAGACCACGCATTTCAGCCCGAACTTGGCGCAGACAGTGGCGGTTGCCACGCCATGCTGGCCTGCGCCCGTTTCAGCAATGATCCGCGTTTTGCCCATGCGTCGGGCCAGAATGATCTGGCCCAGTACGTTGTTGATCTTATGGGCGCCGGTATGGTTCAGCTCATCACGCTTCATGTAGATTTTCGCACCACCCAGATGCTCCGTCAGCCGCTCGGCATGATAAAGCGGCGAAGGCCGGCCAACATAATGCTTCCACAGGAAATCCATCTCGTCCCAGAAGCTCTTGTCGGTCTTGGCGTGCTCATATTGCTCTTCCAGCTCGAGGATCAGCGGCATCAGCGTTTCAGAGACGAAACGCCCGCCGAAATCACCGAAACGTCCCTGCTCGTCAGGGCCGGTCATGAAGCTGTTGAAAAGATCGTTGGCCATGCGCGTGCCTCCCGTGATGGAAGCTGCATCTTCATAAAAAATGGGCCGAGCGCAAGCCCGACCCATCGAATTCGTAGTGTTCTGCGCGGTTTAGGCGCGGCGGCGCATGAAGGCCAGCAGACCGATGCCGCCAATCAGCAGCGGAAGCGTCGCGGGGACCGGCACGACGGATACGCCGTCGCCTGTCGGCGCAGCAGAGCCGCCGCCACTTGCGAAAATGTCGGTCACGTTGATGCCACCGACAATTGTGCCTTGAGGGTCAACGGAGACCACGAAAACCTGGTTCTGGCCAGACGAGTCGCCATTGAAGAACGGCGAGTTCGAGCCACCGCCAAACAGCGAGCCGAAGTCAAAGAGGCGACCAAGGCCACGTGTGTCGCCAATCGCGAAGGCCGGCGTGCGAGGATCTTGCGCTCTGATCCTCCGGTTCTGGTTTCTGGCCCGGTAGATCGAGCGTGACCTTGTCCGCAGGCGCGATGCGCGGACAGCCTCAGCATTCAGCCGCCAGGTGCCACCAGTTGGGGACAGCGTCGCATTGGAGCCCACGGATGAAACCGTGGCAGCAGATGTAGGCGCCGCGAGGGCAATCATGACAGCAGCTATTACTGAAAGGCGTTTCATAAACCTCATCCTCTTAACCGTCAGAGCAGACTGACTGGTGAAAAATCTTGGTTAAGGAGTAATCAGGGTTTGGGGCGAAAATATGGACGCTGAAAGCGATATTAGCTGCTGAATGCGCAACAATCTCTGCAAAACAGGAGGAAAATCACCAGAACGGGGACAAATGGACCTGATTTTGCCATGCTCTGAATTTAGGCAATGACATGTCGCCGATCTGTATCTCGCCTTGTTTCGCACCTGATCAGCGCGCCGCGTTGACGAAAGCCTTGATAAGCGCTGCCGATTTCTTGCCCGGCGCGACCTCCACGCCGGAGGACACATCAACCTGCGTCGCCCCCGTCAAACGGATCGCCTCAGCGACGTTATCCGGGGTCAACCCGCCCGCCAGCATCCACGGCACGCCCCATCTGCGCCCGGCGATGAGCCTCCAGTCAAATGACAGGCCATTGCCGCCCGGCAAATCCGCATCCTTTGGCGGTTTGGCGTCAACCAATAGCTGGTCGGCCACCCGCCCGTATTCGTCCAAGGCGGGCAGATCACCTTCATCCGCCACACCGATTGCCTTCATCACCGGCAAGCCAAACCGCGCCTTCACCTCCGAGACCCGTTCCGGTGTTTCGCTGCCATGCAGCTGCAACATATCAAGAGGGACCTCGGCTGCCAGCTCATCCAGAAGCGCGTCCGTGGCATTGACCACCAGGGCCACTTTGGCAATGCCTGCGGGAACCTGGAGGGCCAATGCCTTGGCAGCCGGTACGCTCAGATGGCGTGGTGATTTTGGGAAAAAGACGAATCCAACATAAGCTGCGCCAGCTGCAGCGCAGGCCGCAACGTCACTGGCAGCCCCGAGACCGCAAATTTTTACTCGAATGTCAGACATGGCCCGGTCGGTTTACGACGCGTTTTCCAAAAGCGCCAGAACCTCGTCCTTGCCTTGGGACTTTTCGGCCCGCATACCGCGCACCTGACGGGCCAGCTGTTCCTTTTCGCGCTTTTGCAGCCGGGCTTCTGCGCGATGTTTGTGCTCGCGGAACCATTCCCACACAAAGCCGATCATCAGCCCCACCACTATGCTGGCGAAGATGATCACGAAAAGCGGTATCTCATATTGGAATGGCTGACCGGTATAGGCCGCCATCTCTTCGGGCAGCAGCTTGACGCCGACAAGGTCCCGGTTGGCAAGTGCAACAATTAAAAGGCAGAAGCCAACAGCCGCCAAAAAGAGATATCGCAAATACCGCATAATAAGCCCCTAGCCCGCCTTCCCGTTGAGACGGTCGCGCAGCAGCTTGCCGGTTTTAAAGAAGGGCACGTGCTTTTCTTCGACATGTACCGCTTCGCCGGTACGAGGGTTACGACCCACCCGAGGTTCACGACGTTTTACGGAAAACGCACCGAAGCCACGCAGTTCAACCCTGTTGCCATCTGCGACGGCGTCAATGATTTCTTCGAAAACCGTATTCACAATGCGTTCGACGTCACGTTGGTAAAGATGCGGGTTTTCGTCAGCGATCGTTTGGATCAGCTCTGAACGGATCATAGAAGTCCTCCCCAGGATAAAAACAGCAGGAGAGTGGCCCCCCACGAATAACGGACTATAGGCCGAATAAATGTTCTGATGAAAGGGATTAGGTGCCGTTTGGCGGGGAATTACCCCCCGGAAATCGCCAAAAAAAATC
>CALFWN010000261.1 GCA_937928335.1 uncultured Litoreibacter sp.
GAGAAAGGCCACATTCGTCTTCGTCCCCGCGATCTGCGTCTGGGACAAAGCCTGATCAAGCTGCCCGAGCGCTGCCATGCGTGTCGGCGCGTGGACGGTCAGCTTGGCGATCATCGGGTCATAATAGGGCGTGATCTCATCACCCTGCCGCACGCCCGTATCAATCCGTGCATGTTCCGCAAACCGCAAATGATCCAGCTTGCCTGTTGCCGGCAGAAACCCAGCCGGCACGTCCTCGGCATAGATCCGCGCCTCAAAACTATGCCCGTTGATCGACAGGTCGTCCTGCAAGGCCGGAAGCGCCCCGCCCGCCGCCACATGCAGCTGCCATTCCACCAGATCAACACCTGTAATAGCCTCGGTGACCGGGTGCTCCACCTGCAGGCGGGTGTTCATTTCCATGAACCAGAACCTGTCCGGGCGCAGCCCGTCCGAGCCGTCCACGATGAACTCCACCGTCCCTGCGCCGCTATAGCCGACAGCTTTTGCCACACGCACCGCGGCCCGGCCCATCGCGTCGCGCATTTCTGCTGTCATGCCGGGCGCAGGAGCTTCCTCAATGATCTTCTGATGCCGACGCTGCAAAGAGCAGTCGCGCTCGAACAAATGCACCGCATCGGTGCCGTCCCCAAAAATCTGTACCTCGATATGGCGCGGCTTGGTGACGTATTTCTCAATTAAAACAGCGCCGTTGCCGAAGGCCTTCAACGCCTCAGACCGCGCGGCCTCCAGCGCGTCGGCAAAATCCGCGGGCGCATCCACCCGCCGCATCCCCTTGCCGCCACCGCCTGCGACGGCCTTGATCAGCACCGGGTAGCCGATGCCCTCCGCGATCTTGTCGAGCCCCTCCTGGCCCGCACCATGATAGCCCGGCACCACCGGGACACCGGCCTCCTCCATCAGCGCCTTGGCCGCGTCCTTCAGCCCCATCGCCCGGATTGCACTTGCAGAAGGTCCAATGAAAACAAGGTCTTCCGCCTCTACAGCCTCCACGAAATCCGGGTTCTCCGACAGGAACCCATAGCCCGGATGGATCGCCTGCGCCCCCGTCGCCTGCGCGGCTTTGATCACGGCATCCATCCTCAAATAGCTCTCGGACGGGGTGTTGCCGCCCAGTGAAACGGCCTCATCGGCCAAGGCCACGTGGCGGGCCTTGGCGTCCGCATCGGAATGCACAGCCACCGTCCGCACCCCCAACCTGCGGCAGGTATCGATCACCCTGCAGGCGATCTCCCCTCGGTTGGCGATGAGTATTTTATCAAACATCACAAAGCCTTACGTCTTTCAACGCGCTGCGCCTGCGTGGCCGAAGGGGCTCGATGCCCCGGCAGGCCGCCCCCTGTTTCAAACTCCAACCCATCACATGCGGAACACGCCGAAACGTGTCTCTTGGATGGGGGCGCATAAAGAGGCTCGCAATGACAAGGCCAGCACGTCGCGGGTTTTGCGGGGGTCGATGATGCCGTCATCCCATAGCCGGGCAGAGGCATAAAGCGGGTGCGATTGCACCTCGAACTGGTCGATAACCGGTTGTTTAAAATCACTTTCCTCAGCTTCAGACCAGCTCCCGCCCTTGCGTTCAATCGCGTCGCGTTTCACCGTGGCAAGCACGCCTGCGGCTTGCGGGCCGCCCATCACGGAGATGCGCGAATTGGGCCAGGACCACATGAAGCGCGGCTGATAAGCCCTTCCAGCCATTCCATAATTTCCTGCCCCAAAACTTCCGCCAACAACCATTGTGATCTTCGGCACCGAAGTAGAGGCAACGGCGGTGACCATTTTCGCACCGTGACGGGCGATGCCCTCATTTTCATATTTCTGGCCAACCATGAAGCCGGTGATATTCTGAAGGAATATCAATGGGATACGGCGCTGGGAGCAGAGCTCCACGAAATGCGCGCCCTTTTGGGCAGCCTCGGAAAACAGCACGCCATTATTGGCCACGATGCCAATGTCGATCCCGAAAACCTGTGCAAAACCAGTGACTAAGGTCTCTCCGAAGCGGGCTTTGAACTCGTCAAACCGTGATCCGTCAACGATGCGGGCAATGACTTCGCGGATATCGTAAGGAGTTGTTAATGAAGCGGGCACCACACCCAGCAATTCCGCCGGATCATAGGCGGGCGGGTCGAATTTGTACAAATTGGGGTCATTTTCAGAGCCCGAAAACCCATTTTGTACAAAAGTTTTCACGCTCTTCATCGCATCACGGGCCAGCGCCAGGGCATGGGCGTCATCTTCGGCCAGGTAATCCGCGACACCGGACAATCTGGTGTGGACATCGCCGCCACCCAGATCCTCGGCCGAGACGACCTCCCCTGTCGCGGCTTTCACCAGCGGCGGGCCTGCGAGAAAAATCGTGCCCTGCTCTTTAACGATGATCGAGATGTCGGACATGGCCGGAACGTAAGCTCCGCCCGCAGTGCACGACCCCATGACTACGGCGATCTGCGCGATGCCCTTGGCCGACATGCGGGCCTGATTGTAGAAGATGCGGCCAAAATGGTCGCGGTCGGGGAAAACCTCGTCCTGATTGGGCAGGTTGGCCCCGCCTGAATCCACCAGATAGATGCAGGGCAGATGGTTTTCTTCGGCAATTTCCTGCGCTCTTAGATGTTTCTTAACGGTCAGGGGGTAATAAGTCCCTCCCTTCACCGTCGCA
>CALFWN010000262.1 GCA_937928335.1 uncultured Litoreibacter sp.
CCGGTCACCAAGGTCGCTGTCAGGCTGCAGGTCGCAAGCGGGCTGGCGCGTAATTCCCAGATGATCGGGCAGATCAACTGCATTCGCAATCAGAGTCGCGGCAACATCCGCCTGCGCGGCACCGCTTGCCAGAACCGTCACGCTGTCTGCGATCCCAAAGGAATGGCTACGCCCGCGCGCACCACTCGTTGCAACGCCGCCAATCCCCTGACCACCTGAAAACCGAATGCGCCCCAAATCTGCACCTCTGTCTTGCATCATCGCAACCGAATACGAGGCGCCCTCAGACAAATGCACAGCAATATCGCCGCCATTATTCACATAGGCTCGCCTCAGCGGGGCGGCATCACGCATCGCTGCCATAACCTCATCAGCCACGGCGCCGGCGACCGCAATCATTGGCGTCAGGAACATCTGTCCACAAAAAGGTGCTGCCGCTGCATACATGCGTCTGGCAACCACATCTTCAGGGAGTGTCGCGCAGGGCAGTAATTGCTGACGGTGGCGGGCCAGGTCAGTCACAAGCCCGTCAAGAAGTGTCTCGAAACGCGCCACGGCAGCGCTGAAAGCCTGTGCCCGCCCATCACTGGAAGACCCGTCTGCACCAACAATCAGGTCAATTGGCCCATGCTGCAAATGCAGGCGGTCCCCTGCCCCCAAGAGTCGCGCAACAGGAGGGTGCATTCCCATCAGCCCCTCGTCTTCCAGCTATAATTATGATGCGAGGTCGGGTCCGCTTCGGGGTCAATCTGACCCACCCGGCGCACATCCGGGGACAGGACCTCCTCAATCGGTTTGACGTGATCAGCATGCCCCCCCAAAGCCACATAGTCGGACAGCCGCATGGTGAATTCGATGGGCGCGACCAGGGCTGGCGTCGGGACATAGCCAAAGGAATTTGACGGCATGTCCAGGACATCCGCCATCACCGTGATCCCGCCGCCCGGCCAGACATAGGCATTGGCGCCCCCGCATGAGACATGTGTCAGCGAGGACCTTACGGAATTTGTCAGCTTCACCGGGTTCTCCGTCACACCTGATCGTAAAGACCCGCCTGCGCCACCCATAAACAACACAGAGCAAACCGAGGGTTCGCAATTCTCTGCAATCCGGTCCACCGACTGGCGCAACGCATCAGGCAACACTGCTGGCCGGGGCTGCAAATCCTCATCCAGTTCAAAATACCCGTGCTGTTCCCCTGTGGTAGAGACCATAAGAAGGCGCAGTCCCGGCCAAGCGGTTTTCGGATCTGACGGTTTCAGAATGGTCAGCGGGTCATCAACGTCGGTACCCCCCCATCCGGTGCCCGGCTCTGCCACTTGAAAGTAGCGGCCCGGCGTCGACCTGCGGCCATTAACCTTGATCCCGGTAGGCGGAATATCCAGCATCTTGCCGGCCTGATGTTCCGACAGAATCCCGGTGATGTGATCATCAACAACAATCACCTCGTCAACATGATCAACCCATTGCGAGGCAAACATGCCGATGGTCGCAGACCCGCATCCGACGCGCATCAGCTTTTCCTCGACACCGTTGACGACAGGCGCATGTCCCGCCTGAACCACGACAGAAATGCCACCGTCTATGTCTAGCTCAACAGCCTCGCCATTGCAAAGCTTGAGCAACGTGTCGCAAGTCACGCGCCCTTCCTTCTTGCTGCCCCCGGTCAGGTGCTCCACCCCGCCCAATGACAACATTTTTGAGCCGTATTCGCTTGTTGTCACATGACCGACAGGCTCGCCCTGCACGCTGACAACGTCGCGCTCATGACCCAGAAACCGATCCGTGTCGATTTTTACTTTCACACCGCAATAGCTGAAAATCCCTTCCGTCACGATGGTCACCATATCGGCGTCATCAACCGTTTGGCTGACAATAAACGGCGCAGGTTTGTAGTCGGGATAGGTGGTGCCCGCCCCAACCGCCGTGACAAAGGGGCGCTTGCTATGCACAAGATCGCCGTCCCAGTCATCGCCTTGCAGGAACGGAACCGCCTTGGCCCCACTTTCAATCGAGTTCTCGATGATGGTCAGAGGGTCCAGCCGGACCAGTTCTCCGGCGTGGTTGGCATAGCGGTCGCAGGCCCCCGACCTGCCTTCGGCGATGTAGCACAAGACCGGGCAGGCATCGCAGCGTATCTTGTCTGGCTTGGAGCGGGGTTTCTCAGCCATTATCTCGTCCCTTGATGGCGTGTCGCAGCTTGGAAGGGGTCACCGGGACCGCATAAAGTCGAACACCGCTGGCATGTTTCACCGCATTCAAAAGCGCCGGGGCCGTCGGGATCAGGACATGCTCCCCCAAACCTTTGGCCCCATAAGGCCCGTGCCCGTCCGGGACCTCGACAATCAGCGTCTCAATCGGGGGAACATCACCAATCGTAGGGATGAGATAATCATGCAAGTTTTCCGTGCGGCCCGGCAGATACTCTTCCATCAATGCCATGCCCAACCCCTGCGCAATCCCGCCGTGAACCTGCCCTTCAACCAGCATCGGGTTGATGGCCTTCCCCACGTCATGAGCGGCAACGAACCTGATCGGTCTGATCGTGCCAAGCGCCTCATCAACCTCGATCACCGCCAATTGTGCGGCATATCCGTATTGGGCATAGGGCGCCCCCTGCCCGTTCTCATCCAGCGGTTTGATAGGTGGGTCGTATTTCTCTGTGGCGGCATATACATATCCGTCGCCATCCAAGTCCAACTTGCCAAGGTCAAGAACATGCTCTTTTCCGCCATCCAGAATGATGATCTTTCCCGCCTCGAACCTCAGCACCGCATCCCGAGAGGCATTTACATCCCGAAGGATTTTGGCACGCAGCGCTTCGCCCGCAAGCAGCGCCGCATTGCCGGACACAAATGTCTGACGTGAGGCGGAGGTCTTGCCCGCATCAGGCGTCACATCGGTATCGGCCCCTACAAGGGTCAATGCACTGACCGGAACGCCAAGGGCGGTGGCAAATATCTGCGACACGACAGTATTCGATCCTTGGCCGATATCGACAGCGCCCTGATGCAGCACCACCGCCCCATCCGCCTTGATACCCGCCTTGATGGTCGAGGGGTTTGGCAAGGAGGTGTTCCCGCAGCCATACCACCCCGCCGCAAGCCCAACGCCGCGGCGCAATGATCCGCGCGCATCTGCGTTGAAGCGATCGGCTTTGCTGCGTTCCTCTGCCCAGGCAGGGCGCAGGGCTTCAAGACAGGCTTTGACACCGACACCTTGGTCAAACACCTGTCCGCATACGGTCGGCACACCGTCCTCCAGCGCGTTCAGTATGCGAAACTCGAGCGGGTCCATGCCAAGTGTCTCGGCCAGCTCGTCAAATAGCGATTCTTGCGCGATGCCCGATTGAGGCACGCCAAACCCGCGAAACGCCCCGGCGGGCGGGCAATGTGTATGGACCGCTTTCGCCTCTGCTGTGTAATCCGCAAACCTGTACGGCCCGGAGGCGTGGACAGGCACCCGGTTGGCCACTGTCGGGCCCCAGGACGCGTAGGCACCCGTGTTGAACACCCCGTCAAATATAAGCCCCGACAGCTTTCCATCCTTTGTGGCACCAATCTTGAGCCTGATATCCGCAGGGTGCCGCTTGGTGGTCGATTGCAGCGACTCCGTTCGCGAATAGGCCATCCGAACAGCACGGCCGGTTTTTAACGCTCCCAATGCCAAAAACGGCTGCACAGACAGGTCAAGTTTCGAGCCAAACCCACCGCCCACCGCTGTCGGCAAGATGCGGATCTTGGCGCGCTCCAGCCCCAGGATAGTTTCCAACGCGTCAAGGTTCATCACAGGGGCCTGCGTGCAGACGTGAATTTCCACGCGGCCATCCACAATCTCTGCAAACCCGGCTTCGGGCTCGATATAGCCATGCTCCACAAACCCTGTTGTGAATGCACCCTCAACAACAACATCAGCCCGCGCCAATGCCGCGTCGGCATCCCCGCATTGCACGAAGCCGCGACACATCTCATTGCCGGCGCGGTCGTCATGCAATTGTGGGGCCATGTCCCGGCGGGCCGCAGCAACATCACCAACGCTTTCAAGCTCACGCCACGAGACAGGAAAATCCTGCGGTCGGAACTCTCGAATGGCCTCAGGTGTCCCGATCACGGCAGCCACCGCCTCTCCCCGGAACCGGGTGATGCGTTCTGCAAAAACGGGCTGGTCCGCGAAATCGGGAATGACCCCAAACCGGTTGAGTCCGGGGATGTCATCCGCCGTCAATATGGCCTCAAAACCATTGGCCGTCCGCCATGCCTCAAGATCACCAAACGAGAAAGACGCATGTGCGTGCGAAGAGCGCACAATCTTGATCTCAAGCGTACCGGCAGGGGCAATGTCATCGCCAAATATCTCGGCCCCCTCAACCTTGGGCACCCCATCAACACGGCGCATCGCAGAGCCTGCATCCTCGCTCTGATCCAATGACGCGGGAATACCCCGCACAGCGTCGATAATCTTGCGGTATCCCGTGCACCGGCACAAAACGCCGCCGAGGGCCGCCTGCACCTGATCTTCACTTGGCTTAACCTCCTTGCGCAAAAGCGCCACCGCGCAGACCATCATGCCGGGGGTACAAACCCCGCATTGCGCGGCTCCGTGGTCTTGAAACCGCTCTGCCAGCGCTTTGGCGGTTGGATCGGACTTGATCAGCCCTGAGAGGGTATCAACCCGCTGACCATCTGCTTTTTGCGCGGGCATCAGGCAGCCGCAGACCATCTCCCCATTCACCAAAACCGAACAGGCGCCACAATCACCCGCATTGCAGCCAATCTTGACGTCCCGTGCGCCAAGCCGTTCGCGCAGCGTCTCAGACAACCGTTCGCCGGGCGGCGGCGTGATCTGCACTGGCTCACCGTTCAGGTGAAAATTCAAACTGGCTCCGGTGTTGCGCGCATCCATCGCCTAACCCCTGCCACAAGCGTCAAGCACCGCGCGGCGACACATCTCGGCAACCACATCGGCACGATATTCGGCTGAACCGCGAACATCGGAGATCGGTGACAGGGCCTGCCACCCGCCATCACGCGCAAAATCATATTTCGCCACATCCTTAGATGATTGCCCAACAAGACGCGCTTCCAGATCAGTGAGACGCTGCGCGACCGGGGAACAGCTGCCAACCGCAATACGGATGTCAGCAATCCTGTGCGCAGACAGCCGCGCCACCACCGCAACCATCGCAATGGAAATGACCAGATACCGACGCGAGCCGAGTTTCGAGAAGGCGCTTCGGGCCTCACTCGGGATGTCAGGAATAAAAATCGCAGAGACCATCTCTCCAGCCTGCAAATCCACTGCTCTCACGCCGGTTATAAACTCATCCAAGGGCACCATTCGTTGGCCGCTGGACGAGTCCACTTCAACCTGCGCGTCAAGCGTCAGCAATGGCGGCACCCCGTCCGCAGCTGGGGAGGCGTTGCAAAGGTTTCC
>CALFWN010000263.1 GCA_937928335.1 uncultured Litoreibacter sp.
ATGATGACCGTCAGAATATAGGGCAGCGCCTGCATGAACTGGCTGGGCAGGGTCGCCGTGCCGCCCATCCCGGTGGTGGCGATGATCCAGCCCGCGATGGCCAGCAAGATCACTCCCACCCCGCCCAGAACGCTTAGGTCCAGTTTCGACTTTCTGCCCGCGAAGAACAGCACCGCCGCCAGCACCACCAGCACCGTGATCAGCACGGAGGCGGGCATGTCGATATTGGGGTAGCGGTTTGAGATCGCCTCCAGCAGGCCGAATAGCAGCGTCGCGCCCAGGGCCTGCACCGGCCTCCATTTGGCGAAGATCAGCGCGGCCAGCGCGATAAAGCCCCGGCCCGCGCTCATCTCCTTGACGAAGCCTGCGGCCAGCCCGGTGGCCAGATAGGCCCCGGCGACACCGCAAAGCACGCCGCACATGATGACAGCCGTGTAGCGCAGGCGGACGACCGAGATACCTGCCGTGTCGACAGCGGCCGGGTTCTCGCCCACGGCGCGCAGGCGCAACCCGAACCGGGTGCGAAACAGCACGAACCAGCTGAGCGGCACGAACAGCATGGCGACATAGACCAGTATGGTATGGCCGGAGAGAAGCTCGACATAGATCGGGCCGAAGATCGGGATGTCGCCCAGCGCGCCGGCGAAGGGGAGGGAGACGCCCTCGAACCGCCCGCCATCGGTCAGCTGCGGCGTGCGCCCGCCCAGCTTGAACACGCTCAGGCCGATCAGCACCGTCAGCCCGGAGGCCAGAAAGTTGATCGCCACGCCGGAGATCAGCTGGTTGCCCCGGAATGTGATGGAGGCCAGCCCGTGCAGGAGCGACAAAAGCACCGAGGCGAAGATGCCCGCCAACAGACCGACCCAGACGGCCAGACCGCCCCAGCCGGGGCTGGCCAGATAGGCGATGCTGGCCGAGGCAAAGGCGGCGGCCAGCATCTTGCCCTCAAGGCCGATGTCGAAAATGCCCGCGCGCTCCGAGAACAGCCCTGCAAGGCAGGCCAGCAGCAAAGGCGTGGCCAGCCGGATGGTGGAGTCGAGGATTTGGATGATGGTCAGAAAATCCATTGGCTACACCTCCGCCCTGCGCCGCATGGCGAAGAGCTTGCCCACAAACATGCGGATCATCTGATCAAGCGCCCCGGTAAACAGGATCACCAGCGCCTGAATGACGATGACCAGCTCGCGGGGGATTTGGGTCCACAGGCCCAGCTCTGCCCCGCCCTGGTAAAGCGCGCCAAAAAGCAGCGCGGCAAAGAGGATGCCAATGGGATGCGACCGGCCCATCAGCGCCACGGCGATGCCGATAAAGCCTGCCCCCTCGACGGAGTTGAGAACCAGCCGCTCGGCCTCCCCCATGACGTTGTTGATGGCCATGAGGCCCGCCAGCCCGCCCGACAGCATCATGGAGATCATGATGATCTTGACGGGTGAGATGCCACCATAAACCGCCGCTGGCTCGGATTTGCCGAGGGAGCGGATCTCGAAGCCCAGCCGGGTGCGCCAGATCAGCAGGTAGACCAGAATGCAGGCCAGCAGCGCGATGAACAGCGTTACATTGGCGGGCGTGCGGGCGGCAAAAGGGATGCCCACGGCGTTCAGCCAGTCGCTCAATGCGGGCAGATGTGTGGGCTCCGGGAATTTGGCGGTGGCGGGGTCCATTGCGCCTGCGGGGCGCAGCACGTTGACCAGAACGTAGTTGAGCAAAGCGGCGGCAATGAAGTTGAACATGATGGTGGTGATCACGATATGGCTGCCGCGCCTTGCCTGCAGCCAGGCGGGCAGGGTGGCCCAGAGCGCGCCAAATGCCGCGCCCGCCACTGTCGCGCCCAGCAGCGCCAGCGTCCAATGCGGCCAGGGGATGAACAGGCAGACCAGCGCCACGCCAAGCCCGCCCAGCGCGGCCTGACCCTCGCCGCCAATGTTGAACATGGCCGCATGAAACGCCACGGCCACGGCCAGCCCGGTGAAGATGAAGTTGGTTGCGTAGTAAAGGGTGAAACCCCAAGCATAGGTGGAGCCGACGGAGCCCTCCACCATCAGCTGCACGGCCTCGCGCGGGTCATGGCCGGTGGCCAGGATCATCAGCGCAGAGCAGATGAAGGCCAGCACCAGCCCCACCACCGGCACCAGCACAAGATCGGCCCATTTTGGCATCGGTTCCATCTAGCTGACCCCTTCCAAAGGTGCGTTCACCATACCCGCCATCATCAGGCCCAGCTCTTTCTCGTCGGTCTCGGAGGGAAGTCTCTCGCCCATGATCTGGCCGTCGAAAATCACCGCGATCCGGTCCGACAGCGACAGGATCTCCTCCAGCTCGACAGAGACCAGCAGAATCGCTTTTCCTGCGTCGCGCAGCTCGACCAGTCTTTGGTGGATGAATTCGATCGCGCCGATATCCACGCCGCGTGTGGGTTGGCCGACCAGCAGCAGGTCGGGGTTGCGTTCGATCTCGCGGGCCAGCACGATCTTTTGCTGATTGCCGCCCGAGAAGCTCTTGGCCTCCAGCATCGGGTTGTCGGGGCGCACGTCGAAACGCCCGAATTTGGCCGCCGCGTCTTGCTTGATGGCGGCGTGATCCATCAACAGCCCTGCGTTATATTCATCCTCGTGGTGGTAGCCAAACGCCACGTTCTCCCATGCGGCGAAATCCATGATCAGCCCCTCGCGCTGGCGGTCTTCGGGGACATGGGCGATGCCGCGCGCGCGCCGGGAGCGCGCGTCGGACTGCGCGCCTGTCAGGTCGATCTCCTGCCCGTTCACCTTGACGGAGCCGGTGCCTGTGGTGACGCCGCCCAGAACCTCAAGCAGTTCCGACTGGCCGTTGCCGGACACCCCGGCGATGCCCAGAATCTCCCCGGCGCGGACGTTCAGCGAGATGCCTTTGAGGCGTTTTACGCCTTTATTATCAATGACTTCGAGGTTGTCGACCTCAAGCACCATGTCTTTGGGCTGGGCAGGCGTTTTGTCGACACGCAGCAGCACTTTGCGGCCCACCATCAGCTCTGCCAGCTCTTGCGGGGAGGTGTCTTGCGTCTTGACCGTCGCCGTCATCTCGCCCCTGCGCATCACGGAAACCGTGTCGGTCACGTCCATGATTTCGCGCAGCTTGTGGGTGATCAGGATGATGGTCTTGCCCTGCGCCTTCAGCCCTTCGAGGATGCGGAACAGGTGGTCGGCCTCGGCGGGGGTCAGGACGCCCGTGGGCTCGTCGAGGATCAGGATATTGGCCTGCCG
>CALFWN010000264.1 GCA_937928335.1 uncultured Litoreibacter sp.
GGAGGTGCCGAAAGCCTATTTCAAGATTTGGCACGGTCTGGTCCCGGCGCTGTTCATGTCCATCGCAGCGGTGGTTGGCGGCCTGCTGATGATGGCCGTGTTCACCCCCGCGCTGCGGTTCTGGGACGCGGCCCCGCGCCCCGAGGCCAAGGTGATCTTCGAGGCGATTGTCGAGGCCGCCGCTCGTCTGGCCCGCGCTCTGATCCTGCCGCTGCATAATGGCGCGTTCTCGCGCTATGCGGCCATCGGCGCGGTGGCGATTGTTGCGGCGGGCTTTCACGCATGGAGCACCGGCACGCTTGCAGCTCCCACCCGCGAGATGCAGCCCGCGGGCCCTGTGCCCATCGCGGGCTGGTTGATGCTGGTTGCGGCCACGGGCGGCATGGTGCTGATGCATCGCAACCGGCTGCTCTCGCTGATTCTGATCGGCATTGTGGGGCTGATGGTCTCTATCGGGTTCGTGTTCTTCAGCGCGCCTGATCTGGCCATGACGCAGTTCACCGTCGAGGTGGTGACGATCATCCTGCTGCTGCTGGCGCTGAACTTCCTGCCCAACATCACGCCGGTTGAAAGCTCCGTGCTGCGCCGGGTGCGCGATGCGGGCATCGCCATAGCGGGCGGGCTGGCGGCGTTCGGGCTGGCCTATCACTACCTGTTGCGCGACGCGGTCACGACGCCAATCTCCGAGTTCCACCTCGCCAATTCCTACAAGGGCGGTGGCGGGACCAATGTGGTCAACGTGATCCTCGTCGATTTCCGGGGCTTTGACACCTATGGCGAGATCATCGTGCTGGGCATCGCCGCGCTGCTGATCTACGCGCTGACGGAGACATTGCTTGGTGGCCCGGTCCGGGCGCGGCTGTTGAACCGCAAGCCGGACCAGCCCCGTGCGGGCGACATGCACCCGATGATGATGGTGGTGCTGACGCGGGTGATCATGCCGGTGGTGATGATGGTCGGTTTCTACATTTTCCTGCGCGGCCATAACGAGCCGGGCGGCGGCTTCATTGCCGGGCTGGTCGTGTCGATTGCGGTGGTGATGCAATATATGGCCAGCGGCTTTGCATGGACCTCGTCGCGGCTGAGATACCCCTATCACGGGGTGATCGGCGCGGGCGTGCTGATTGCGGGGCTGACCGGCATCGGGTCGTGGTTCGTGGGCAAGCCGTTCCTGACCTCGGATTATACCTATGTCCGCATCCCGCCTTTTCAGGAATTCGAGCTGGCCACCGCCGCGCTGTTTGACCTTGGCGTGTTCCTCGCCGTGGTCGGCGCGGTGATGTTGTCTTTGGAGAGCTTCTCAAGGCTCGCCCGCCGCGCCCATGTGCCTGACAGCGAGCATCCGATGGATATCGACCCGTCACGCGATGACCCGCCGCCGGATGCAGCAACCGGGGGGGCAGGCTGATGGAATTTCTGGTCGCTTCCGCCATTGGCATTCTGACCGCCGGTGGCCTCTATCTGATGCTGCGGCTGCGCACCTTCCCGGTGATCCTCGGCATCTCGCTGCTGACCTATGCGGTCAATGTGTTCCTCTTTGCCTCGGGCCGGCTGACCACCGCCGCGCCGCCGATCCTGCGCGACGGGATCAGCCTTTACGCCGACCCGCTGCCGCAGGCGCTGGTGCTGACGGCCATCGTGATTTCCTTCGGGATGACGGCGGTGGTGGTGATGATCGGGCTGGGCGCGTTTCTGGGTTCGGACGATGATCACGTGGACGACCAGGCCGCGCTGGATGACGACCCGGCGGAGGGCGCGTCATGACCCATTGGATCATCGCCCCCGTCATCCTGCCCGCGCTGCTGGCGCCCTTCATCGTGCTGGCCGCCCGCTACCATATCGGCATCCAGCGCGCGTTTTCCGTGGCGGGCGTGCTGGCGCTGGTGGCAATCGCGGCGGGGCTCGCATGGCAGACCTCCGACGGGACGGTCCTGCTTTACCAGCTTGGCGACTGGGCCGCGCCCTTTGGCATTGTGCTGGTCGGCGACCGCCTGTCCACAATGATGGTGCTGCTGACATCGGTGCTGGCGCTGTTTGTGCTGCTTTACGCCATCGGATCGGGCTGGGACGACCGGGGGCGGCATTTCCACGCGCTGTTCCAGTTCCAGCTGATGGGCATCCTCGGCGCGTTTCTGACGGGCGATTTGTTCAACCTCTTCGTGTTCTTCGAGGTGCTGCTGATCGCGTCCTACGGGTTGATGATCCACGCGGGCGGCAATGCGCGGCTCAGGGCGGGGGTGCAATATGTGCTGTTCAACCTCATCGGCTCCACGCTGTTCCTGTTCGCGCTCGGCTCGATCTATGCGGAGACCGGCACGCTGAACATGGCCGATCTGGCGCGGCGGGTCACGCTGATCACCCCAGAGGAGACCGTCGGCATCCGCGTCGCCGCCGTGTTGCTTTTGCTGGTCTTCGCCATCAAGGCCGCGCTGGTGCCGTTGCATTTCTGGCTGCCGTCCAGCTATGCGGAGGCCCCTGCGCCGGTTGCCGCGCTCTTTGCGATCATGACCAAGGTGGGTGCCTATGCGATCATCCGTGTCTATACGATGATCTTCCCGCCCGAGCTGGAGGTCACCTCAGGGCTGCATGACATCTGGCTGTTGCCCGCCGCGCTTTTGTCGCTGGCCATCGGCATGACGGGGGTGCTGGCGGCCAAGACGCTGGACCGTCTGGTGGCGTTTTCCATCATCGGGTCGATGGGCATGGTGATGGTGGCGATTTCGCTCTTTACCCCCGACAGCATTGCCGCCGCACTTTACTATATCGTGCATTCCACGCTGGCAGGTGCCGCGCTGTTCCTGATCTCCGATCTGGTGCGCACAGGCCGGGCCAATCTAGAGCTGACCCCGCAACCGGCGGTCTTGGGCAATGCGCTGACGGCGGCGATGTTCTTTGTGGGTGCCATCGCAATGGCGGGCCTGCCGCCCCTGTCGGGGTTTCTGGGCAAGCTGCTGGTGCTTGATGCGGGCTACACGTCCGACAGGATGGTCTGGATCTGGGTCGTGGTTCTGGGCTCCAGCCTGGTCAGCATCGTGGGGTTCTCGCGGGCGGGCAGTATCCTGTTCTGGAAAGCCCATAGTGTGGAGCCTGCGCAAGACGACACGCTCCAGCGCCCCACCATGCTGTCCTATGCTGCTGTGGGCGGGCTGATCGCGCTGCTCGCGGCCCATACGGTCTTTGCGGGCAAGGTGCATGGCTACACCACCACGATGGCCGCTCAGCTCTTTGCGCCCGAGCCCTATATCTCTGTGGTGGTGGAGACCGAAGGCAAGCTCAGCAAGCCCAAGACGGAGGAGAAATAGCATGGCCCGCGCGTTTTACTGGCTGCTGCCGCACCCGCTTTTGACCCTGCTTCTGGCGGCGGTCTGGATCTTGCTGCAAAACGAGTTCTCGGCGGGCATGGCGGTGTTCGGGCTGATCCTCGGGGTGATCATTCCGTGGGGCACCTCGATCTGGTGGCCCGACACGCCCAAAAGCATCCGCATCGGCAAGATGGCCCGCTACAGCGTGATCGTGCTCTGGGACATCATCGTGGCCAATATTCAGGTGGCCTGGATCGTGCTGTCGGTGCCCAATGCCAAGCTGAAACCCGCCTGGATCGTGGTGCCGCTGGAGCTGGTCCAGCCCGAGGCCATCACCGTTCTGGCGGGCACCATCACGCTGACGCCGGGCACGGTCTCGGCGGATTTGTCGGATGAGGGGCATAGCCTGCTGGTGCATGTGCTGCACACTGATGACCCGGACGCGGTGCGCGACGAGATCAAGACCCGCTACGAGGCCCGCCTGAAGGAGATCTTCTCATGACAAACGCCCTTGGCCTTATGGATATCGCGGTGGTGGTGGCCTTCGTCACGCTGGCGGCGGGGCAGCTTTTGTCGATGGTCCGGCTGGTGCTGGGCCCGACGCCGGGGGACAGGATACTGGCGCTTGATACGATGGTAATCAACGCGCTGGGGCTGGTGGTGGTGCTGGGCATTCATCAGGGCGTGCAGATTTATTTCGAGGTGTCGCTGCTGATTGCCATGCTGGGCTTTGTGTCCACCGTGGCGCTGGCGCGCTTCATCTTGCGGGGGGATATCATCGAATGAGCGCCGAGATGATCACCACCTACGCCGCCGCGCTGTGCCTGTTTGTGGGCTCCGGCTTCATTCTGGTCGGCGTCATAGGGCTGTTGAAGTTCAATGACCCGATGACGCGGCTGCACGCCCCCACCAAGGTCGGGACAATCGGCATTGGGATGTTGCTGCTGGCGTCGATCCTCCATTCCTTCAGCCTGGGGAGCAGCTCCATGCACGAGCTGCTGATCATGGGGTTCCTGTTCGTGACCGCGCCGATCTCGGCGAATTTCATTGCCAAGGTCAGCATTCACCGCAAGGCCTGCGAAACCCCGCCAGAGCCGCCGCGCGATGACACATGGTCGACGCTCAACCAGCCTGAGGGTGACGCGATCGCGCCCGAAGCTCCGGACGCCGTGCCTGAAAAACTCTGATCACCAGATGTGAACGCCGCCCCTCCCTAGAAGGCAGAGATCACCTTCACGCCTTCCATCGCCTTGCAGCGCTCGATATCGGCCTCATAGGCCTGGGAGATCGTCTCCACCGCCTCGGGGTCGATGCCGTCAAGGTCGATCTCCTGCTCAGCCACGTCAGGGTCAAAGAAGCGGGCAAGGAAACTTTCGATGATTTCCAGCCGCGCGGCGGGTGACAGGCCGGTTTGTTTGGCGAGAAACTGTTTCAGCCGCATCGCCGGGAATGCGCCGATCAGCGGGGCCACAAGGTCCAGATCGCCCTCCAGCTCCGTATTTTCGTCCAGTCCCGCCACATGGCGCAGGATCATGGGCCACATGACCGGGGCCTCTTCATAGGGCCAGATGGTGATGTCGCTATAGGAGTTCACCTTCCGGATTTCAGACACGACGTCAGACCAGCGCACTGCCTCGAAGGGGACGCCGTTCATGAATGTCTCCCGCGTTTGGAAACGCATACCGCTCAGCAGGTCGGCGACCATTGTGACCGGGTTTTGCACCGTCAGCATGAATTCCATCTCGGTGTCGGGCAACAGGGTCCGCAGCGCGGTGGTGGCCTCGCGCGCGCGGCCGTAAAACGCCCCGTCGCGGAAAATATGGGCAGGCTCATCCAGCAGGCTGCCATTTGACAACAGCACGCGCTGATCGGGTTTCGACATGGTCAGCTTGCGCAGCAATCTTGTGCGGTCCTTGTTCGAGAACTGGCCAAGGCTTTGCGCCATCAGCGCATTGTCAAGCACGGAGCGGTATTGAGCGGGCCGCCGCACAAGTGCGTTATGCTCGCTCAGCAGAAAGCTGTTTTTGCGCAGCGAATGGGTCAGCAGCTCGAAACTGGGGCTTGGCGCGCCCAAATGAAAAACGAGTTTTGTCATCTTTTGCCTGTGTCTGTTCTTCTTCAACTGCGTCTTGCTACGGCTCTTGGACCGATTTTTTTCCAAATTGTCTAGTCGTCCACTATGTCCAGAATATGTTGGAAAAAGCCCGCTTATCTGACGATAAGATGCGCTCTGCATGGTTTCGTCTGGTCGGGCACGGGGCGGGGCGCTAGCGTTTGGGCAAGATAACAAGCGCCCCTGGGGGAAGTGCCATGACCCGAAATCTCTCCGCCCGGCAGTTGGCCCGTTATCTGGCCGATCTTCCCTCTGGCAGGCATCTCGTGGCTTTGGCAGGCCCGCCCGCCAGCGGCAAATCCACGCTTGCCGAAACGCTTGCGGATCAGCTGAACCAAGCCCGTCCCGGCCGCGCGGCCATCGTTCCGATGGACGGGTTTCACTTTGACGACGGGGTGCTTGAGAGGCGCGGCGACCGGCCCCGCAAGGGCGCGCCGCATACGTTTGACGTGGGCGGTCTTGCGCATCTTCTGGGCCGGCTCAAGGCCAATACCGAGCCCGAGATCGCCATCCCGCTTTTTGATCGCAGCATCGAGGTTGCGCGCGCCGGGGCGGCCCTCATCGCGCAACAGGTCGAGCTGGTTCTGGTGGAAGGCAATTACCTGCTGCTGGAGCGCGCACCCTGGGATCAGCTGGCCCCGCTCTTTGACAAGACGGTGATGATGGATGTCTCCGAGGCGGAGCTGCGCCGCAGGCTCTCGAAGCGCTGGGTTGATCTGGGGTTCGACGCGGATGCGGTCCGCGCCAAAATAGAAGAAAACGACCTGCCCAATGGCCGGGAGGTGCTGCGCCACAGCCGGCCTGCTGATTTTTTGATCGCCTCGGCATAAGCCCGTCGCTATTTCCTGACTAATTTGATAGGTTTTCTTGCCATACATGTGGAATCCGATTACTGAGTAAAAGAGTAAGTTATTCACCCACTGGAGAATCCGATGTCATCCTCTGACAAAAAAACCATCATCGCCCTCGCCTCTGCCGCCCTGATCGGGATGCCGTTTGCGGCTTTCGCGGAAGGCGAGCTGAACCTCTATTCCTCGCGCCATTACGACACGGACGAGCGGCTTTATTCCGACTTCACCGACCAGACCGGCATCACCATCAACCGCATCGAGGGCAAGGCTGACGAGCTGATCGCCCGGATGGAGGCCGAAGGCGTCAACTCCCCCGCCGATATCCTGCTGACTGTTGATACGTCGCGGCTGGAACGCGCCAAGGATACAGGCGTGTTGCAATCGGTTGACAGCGCGGTGCTTGAGGAGCGCATCCCCGCCAATCTGCAAGACAGCGACAACCAGTGGTTCGGCTTTTCGCAGCGCGCCCGGATCATCTTCTATGACAAGGCCGACGTGACCGAGCCGCCGATGGATTACGTCTCTCTCGCGGACCCGAAATATAAAGGCATGATCTGCCACCGCTCCTCGTCCAATGTCTACAGCCAGACGTTGCTCTCTGCCGTGATCGAGAACCACGGCGCGGAGGCTGCAAAGGACTGGGCGGCGGGCATGGTCGCCAATTTCGCGCGTGATCCAGAGGGTGGCGATACTGACCAGCTGCGCGCGATCATCTCGGGCGAATGCGACATCTCGGTTGCAAACACCTACTACTTCGCGCGGGCGCTGCGCACCGATGTTGACGGGCTGTCTGCCGAGATCGACAAGATTGGCTGGATCTTCCCCGCACAGGAGGCCGAAGGCGCGCATATGAACCTCTCGGGCGGCGGGGTGGCGGCCCATGCCCCGAACCGCGAAAACGCGGTTAAGTTCATGGAATATCTCGCATCTGATTCGGCGCAGCAGTATTTCTCAGCTGGAAACGATGAATTCCCCGCAGTGCCTACTGTTTCGCTGAGCGAAAGTGTCGCAGCGTTAGGAACCTATAAACCGGACGAAATCAGCCTTTCTGCGGTTGCAAAAAACGTCCCAATGGCGCAAAAGATATTTAACGAGGTCGGCTGGAAATAGGCCTCGGAGGGGTAATGAGTTACACGGGCGCGGCTTCGGCTGCGCCTTTTTACGTTTGAGACCCCCGTTTACCCTTCGTTAAGTTTAGCCGCGTCCTTGCCCACCTTGCGGCAGAGCAGGATCACCGGCAGCAGCCCGATCCCGGCAATCACCAGGCTGGGCACGGCGGCCCCCTCAAGCCGCTCGTCAGCGGCCAGCCGGAAAGCCTGCACCGCCAGAGTGTCAAAGTTGAAGGGCCGCATGATCAGCGTCGCGGGCAGTTCTTTCATCACATCGACAAAGACGATCAGCGCCGCCGTCATCAGGCTGGGCGTCAGGATCGGCAGATGCACCCGGCCGATCACGCCCCATACCCCTTTGCCCAGCACCCGGGCGGCGGCGTCCATATTGGTGGTGATCGTCGAGATCCCGCCCTCATAGGCCCCGAGGGCGGCGGCCAGAAAGCGGATCATATAAGCACCCACCAACAGCCAGATCGAGCCGGTAAAAAACAGCCCCGTCGAGATGTCGAAATTGGCCCGCATCCAGGCGTCGAGCGTGTTGTCAAAGGCAGCAAATGGCACAAGCAGACCCACCGCGATCACGCCGCCCGGCACCGCGTAACCCAGCCGTGCGATATACAGGGCTGCGTCCGACAGTTTGCCGCCAAAGCTGCGTTGAAACGCGCCCAGCACGATGGCGGCGGTCACGGTCAGCCCGGCGGCGATCAGGGCCAGCGTCACGGTGTTGGAGATAAATTTCAGGTAGCGCGCGCTCAGCAGGTTCTGCTCCGAGCCTATGCCCATCACCGCCAGCGCAATGGTCGGGATCACCACGCCCAGAAGCACGGGCAGCAGGCACAGGGCCAGAGCACCCCAGGCCTGAACGCCGCTCAGCACGGTGCGCTCCAGCGGGGTTTTTGCCTTGGCCGCCGCGTAGCGGGCATTGCCACGGGTGAAGCGCTCCATGAAGGCCAGAAGCAGCGCGAAGGCCAGCAGCCCCAGCGATAATTGCGCCGCCGCCGCGCGGTCCCCCATCGAGAACCAGCTGGTATAGATGCCCGTCGCAAAGGTCTGCACCGAGAAATAGGATACCGTGCCGAAATCCGCGATGGTCTCCATCGCGGTCAGCAACACGCCTGCGGCAATAGCGGGGCGCGCCATTGGCAGCGACACGTGCCAGAAAGCCTGCATCGGGGTCTTGCCCAGGGATCGCGCGGCGTGAAACACCGTGGCGCTCTGGCCCATGAAGGCGGTGCGGGCCAGCAGGTAGACGTAAGGGTAAAGCACGAGGATCAGCATGATCGCGGCCCCGCCCAGCGAGCGTATTTCGGGGAACCAGTAGTCGCGCGGCCCGTAGCCCATCACCGCCCGCAAGGTGGATTGCACGATGCCCGGATGGTCCAGCAAATGGGTATAGGCATAGGCCAGGACGTAAGCCGGGAAGGCCAGCGGGATGACCAGCGCGATCTCGATCCAGCGGCGGCCCGGAAATTCGGTCATGGTGACCAGCCAGGCCGCGCCCGTGCCCACCGCGCAGGTGCCGATGCCCACCAACAGCACCAATATGGCGGTGGTCGAGACATAGCCCGCCATCACGGTGCCAATCAGGTGGCGCAGGGTCTCCGAGGTGCCGGTCACCGCTGCAATCAGCACGCCCAGATGCGGCAGCAGGCACAAAACGGCCAGCACCACCGCGCTGAGCATCAGGCTGCGATGCGCCATTTTGTGAAAGAGTGACTTCATTGCGAGGGCCGTCCTAGCGCAGTTTCAGCCCGTGAAATAGCGCATTTTGTGGCAATAGACTATTTTTGTCGGGTTTTTGAACCCGCCGCTTGGAAATCCCGTGATTTGGGGGATATACGCCCGCCCTCGGGAATACGCCCCCAGTCCGGAGTCAAGCCGAAGGCGCTGGACCACGGATCGCCACGCATCCTTACTCCAAGCCGTGCATCGCCATCCCGTCCGGGCGGTCTGGCGATGCATGGCGCCTTCCGCTTGACCCCGTGCCAACGCTCACAAATCCACCTCGACCACGCCGCCTTTCCGGGCCGCGCGGGACTGGCACAAGATCACCTCGCCCTCGCGCTGCTTGTTCGACAGCACAAAGTCGCGATGCTCCACCTCGCCCGAGACCAGCCCGCATTTGCACACGCCGCAGATCCCGTCAGAGCATTTCACATCCACCTGAATGCCGTTCTCCGCCAGCACATCTGTTGCGGATTTTTCCGCCGGGACCATCAGCGTCTTGCCTGACTTGGCCAGCTTCAAGATGAAGTCATGGTTCTCCCATTCGGGCAGCTCCGGCAGGGCGAAATATTCCAGATGGCGGGCCTCTTCCGGGAAGCCTGCGGCTTGGGCGGCAACCATCACCGCGTCCATGAACCGGTCCGGCCCGCAGGTATAGACGTGATCGCCCGCGCGGTAGCCCGCCAGCAGCGCGTCCAGATCAGCCCGTGTGCCCTCGTTTGAGACATGCAGCTGCACCCGGTCCTTCCACGGCACGGCGGCCAGATCCTCCAGAAACCCCGCGCTGTCGCGCGCGCTGACCGCGTAATGCAGCGTAAATTCCGCCCCCTTGGCGTGCAGCTCATGGGCCATTGCGATCATTGGCGTCACCCCGATGCCGCCGCCCATCAGCATGTGCCGCTTGCCGTCGCTGGCCACCGGGAAATGGTTGATCGGTGGGGCTATGAACACTTTGCGCCCCTCGTCGAAAATCCGGTGCATCAGCTTCGAGCCGCCCCGGCCCTCGTCTTCCCGCAGCACCCCGATCTGGTAGACAGAGCGGTCCGCCGGGTCGCCCGACATCGAATATTGCCGCAGGAACTCGGGGGCCACGACAATGTCGAGATGCGCCCCCGCCTGCCAGGCGGGCAGGTCGCCGCCATCCTCGCGGCGGAACTCGTATTTGGTGACATCCGGCGTCATCGGCTCCACCCGGCTGACCACCACCGGGATCACCGGGCTTTGCGCGTCATTGGTGTAGCGGTGGATCAGCCCGTCCATCTCGCCCGCGTTCATCCGGCGGCGGTACTCAGCGGCGGGGATCATCGCCTGATAGGCCGCAATCCCGGCCTCGCGGTCCATCGGGAACGGGTAGGGGTAGGGGTGCGGGGCCAGGGGCGCGGGGTAGACCGCCAGGGTCTGGTCCTCGTATTTCAGGTCCAGCTCCCGCTGCAAATCGCGCCGGTTGACCGGGTGCTCCGTGGGCCGGTACGCGCCGCTTTCATGCAGTTCGAGATCCCACCACCAGGTCTTGGTCTCGTTCAGCCCGCCATTGCCCGCCATGTCGTCCAGACGGGCCAGCGCGGGGGCCAGTTTCGGCACATTCATCGCGGCCCAGCGAAACGGCGTCTCGCTGAAGATGCCTTCCAGGTTCCAGGGGCAGGTCTTCATGCAGCGCCCGCACATCGCGCCGCCCGGCGTGGTGATGCGGTAGGTGGTGCATTTCTGGCTGTCGGATTTCCAGATCTCGTAGCCGTTGAACATCAGCTTCGGCCCGGCGGTGATCGCGCCCGAGGGGCATTCGCGGGCGCATTTGTTGCAGCTTTCGCAGAAATTCTGCAGCCCGAAGTCAATCGGTCTGTCATGCGCCAGCGGCAGGTCGGTCGTCACCACGCCCGATTTCAGCCGAGGCCCCAGATAGGGGTTCAGGATCACCTCGCCGATGCGACTGACCTCGCCCAGACCGCTCAACAGCAGCAGCGGGGGTTGCAGCACTTCGCCATCCATCACCGAATGCGCCTTGGCCGAGTAGCCCAGCCGCCGGATCTGCTTGGCAATCACGCCTCCCAGCAGCGAGAACCGCAGATAGGCGCGCATCGATTGCGCCACCGCGATCCAGTCATCGCCGCTGGAGCCCGCCATAGTCTCGAAGCCCTGATCAATAATCATCGAGATGGCCTGATCATGCGGCGGGTCAATCGCCTCGCCGCGCGCGTCATGGCTGTACCAGGCCCAGTCCGGGCAGCGGGAGATGCCCACCGCGTCAGCCCCGATGAAATATGCCGCCGCCTTGATATGTTCCGCCGCCATGACCGGGTCCAGCTTTTGGGGCGCGCCCTCGGGTGGGCCGTCCTGCAACAGCACAAACGCCCCCAAGGCGCGGCGCTGCGCGGCGGAGGGCGCGGCCTTCATGACGTATTGCCCGCCTGTCGCCGCCTGCTGGTTGCCCTTGCCCATATCGCCAAATTGCGAGCGGGCGAACATGTCGGTGCGCTTGGGCACGCGGGCGACATTGGGTTCGTCAATATAGGTGGTGGGGGTGTCGACACGTTTCAGCTTTTCAAACGGATGCGCCCCGTCCATGTAGCGCCGCTTGGCAAAGCCGGTGCTGTTCAAAGCGGATTTCTCCGACCCTTTGCCCAGCGTCCAGGCCAGCCCATGCGTGGCGCTGCGCGGTTGGTGATCGGCCAGCGGCTGGTCGCAGGCCATTTTGAAGCTGGTGGTGATCGCGGCCAGCCCGAAGCCTGTGCCCAAATACGGGTGCACCAAAGCGCCATCTTCAACCGTCGCCAGCCCCGAAGCCACGGCCAGCCGGTTCAAATCCACATCGCTTGAGGTGGCGCTGTGCGACTTGGCCTCAAACCCCAGCAGGCGCAGGTAATTGCCGATCACACAGGCGGTCTCGTTGGCGCGCAGGGCGGCGCGCTGGGCCTGCGCGCCCGTGATCCAGTCGAAGCCCGGCTCATCCTCCCACGGGTCGCGCGGGTGTTCATAGGCGAAGACAATCGCGTGGCTATGGGCGTCGATGCCGCGCGGCGGGGCGGTGATGCTGTCGCGCAGGCCCGCCATGATCATGTCGATGCCCGAGGCCAGCGTTTTGGTCTGCCGGGTCTGCAGCGCCTCGCCCAGAGCGTCGATGCCGGGGTTGCGAATAGAGGTTTCCAGCCGGGCCGCGTCCGGCAGGGCGCA
Source organism: uncultured Litoreibacter sp. (assembly GCA_937928335.1). Taxonomy (GTDB): domain Bacteria; phylum Pseudomonadota; class Alphaproteobacteria; order Rhodobacterales; family Rhodobacteraceae; genus Litoreibacter. Next base: position 12,272 of record CALFWN010000264.1, read on the forward strand.
GATGCCCACCAGACTGGCATCGCTGAAATAGCCAAAGGCCTTGATATGATGCGCCCGCTCTTCAGGGTCGCGGGGGCAGTCGGCCTCTGCTTTGTTGACCAGCCCGTCGCGGATGGTGTCGAGCATTGCCTGATATTCGCCCATCGCGTTCACGATGCTGCGCGGCGCGTCGGGCCGCTCGAAGCTGAGCGCTTCAAAGCCGGGGCAGGCCTCCAGCGGTGGCGGCCGGGTGGTGCGCGCCAGCCGCTCGACGGGGTAGGGGCCCAGATGGGGCGCTCGGGATTTGGTGGAAAACAATCGCATGTCAGCGCCCACGTTGCGGCTGAATGCGGGTGATTGCAACCGGCCTTAGGGCAATGGCGCGCATCCCCGCACGACCTCGGCCACCTGGTCAAACTGCGCCTTCAGCGGGCTGGTCTTGCGCCAGATCATGCCAATTGTCCGCTGCGGCCCCGGTGCGGGGAAATTCGAGACCGTAACCGGGGCTGATCGTGTCTCCACTTCCACGGCCATTTTTGGGATCAGCGTCACGCCAATGCCCGCGCCCACCAATTGCACCAGTGTCGACAAGGAGCTGCCATCCAGCATCTCGCGGGGGGCGGCGGCGGCCGCGCTGCAATATGATAGCGCCTGATCGCGGAAGCAATGGCCCTCTTCCAGCAGCAGCAGCCGCATTTCACTCAGCTTTTTGGGGCTGGGCACCGGCATCTCGCTGTCTGACTGGGGGCGGACCAGCACGAAATCCTCGGTGAACAGCGCGACCTCCTCCAGCGAGGGTTCAGAGACGGGCAAAGCCACGATTGCGGCGTCGATGCGCCCGTCGCTCAGCTCTTGAATCAAGGTGGGGGTCAGGGTTTCGCGCACATGCAGATCAAGCCCGATATGGGCGCGGGTCAGCTGGCCGATAATGGCGGGCAGCAGATAGGGTGCGACCGTGGGAATCACGCCCAGCCGCAGCCGTCCGCTCAGCCCGTCCTTGGGCGCGCGGGCCAAATCCTCCAGCTCGTCCACGCCGCGCAGAATGTCGCGCACCCGCAGCGCGAAATCCTCGCCAAAGGCTGTCAGCCGCACGGAGCGGTTGCCACGCTCGAAAAGTGCGGTGCCCAGATGCGCCTCCAGCTCCTTGATTTGCATGGATAAAGCCGGTTGCGAGATGGCGCAGGCCTCTGCGGCATGACCGAAATGACCCAGCCGGGAAAGCGCCTCGAAATAGCGGAACTGTTTCAGCGACAACCGGTCCATAAGTTCACCTTATCGTGTCAATCAGAAAATACGACTTAAGCTAATTGGATGCGTTTGGTAAGTAGCTGGCGAACAGATCACCCACTACAAAAGCAGGAGTTTTCCCGATGGATGGCAACCCCACAGACAATGCAGCGAAATGCCCGGTAATGGGAGGGCGCGAGGTTACGGCCGTCGTCCAGAACATGAGCAACAAACTGTGGTGGCCGAACACGCTCGATCTGCGGGTGCTCAAGCAGAACACGCCCGAGACCGACCCGATGGGCGAGGATTTTGACTATGCCGCCGAGTTCAAGACGCTTGATCTGAAGGCCGTGAAGGCCGACCTGACCGCGTTGATGACCGACAGCCAGGACTGGTGGCCCGCCGATTACGGCCATTACGGCCCGTTCTTCATCCGCATGGCGTGGCATTCCGCAGGCACCTACCGCACCTTTGACGGTCGCGGCGGCGGCACCTCGGGCAGCCAGCGCTTTGCGCCTTTGAACAGCTGGCCGGATAATGGCAATCTCGACAAGGCCCGCCGCCTTCTGTGGCCGATCAAGCAGAAATACGGCCGCAAACTGTCCTGGGCCGACCTGATGATCCTGACGGGCAATGTGGCGCTCGAATCGATGGGGTTCGAGACCTATGGCTTCGCCGGTGGCCGCGCCGATGTGTGGGAGCCGGAGGACGACATCTACTGGGGCCCCGAGTCCGAATGGCTGACCGACGAGCGCTATTCCGGTGACCGCGTGCTGGCGGAGCCTCTGGGCGCCGTGGAGATGGGCCTGATCTATGTGAACCCCGAAGGTCCCAACGGCAATCCCGACCCGCAGGCCTCTGGCCGCGATATTCGCGAGACCTTCGCCCGCATGGCGATGAATGACGAGGAAACCGTGGCCCTTGTGGCCGGTGGCCACACATTCGGCAAAGGCCACGGCGCGGCGGACCCTGACAAATATGTGGGCCCCGAGCCTGAAGGCGCGGATCTGACCGCGCAGGGCCTCGGCTGGCTGTCGAGCTACAAAAGCGGCGGCGGTGTCCATGCCATCACCTCGGGCATCGAGGGTCCCTGGACGCCTGACCCGATCAAGTGGGACATGGGCTATTTCGACGTGCTTTTCGGCTATGAGTGGGAGCTGACCAAGGCCCCCTCCGGCGCGCATATCTGGGCTGCCAAGGACCTTGAGGCCAAGGATCATGCGCCGCAGGTTGACGGCTCCGGCGAGACCGTGCCGCTGATGATGACCACCGCCGATATGGCGATGCGCATGGACCCGGCCTACGAGAAAATCTCCCGCCGCTTCCACGCCAACCCCGCAGAGTTCGCCGAGGTCTTCGCCAAGGCCTGGTACAAGCTGACCCATCGCGACATGGGCCCGCATGTCTGCGGTCTGGGTGCGGAAAAACCCGCCGAGCCGCTGTTGTGGCAGGACCCGGTGCCCGCCGTGGATCACGCGCTGATCGATGCCGCTGATATCGCGGCGCTGAAGGCGCAGATCCTGGCCTCCGGCGTCGCGGTGAACCAGCTGGTGGAAACCGCCTGGGCCTCTGCGGCGACCTATCGCCAGACCGACCGTCGCGGCGGTGCCAATGGCGCGCGTATCCGCCTCGCCCCGCAAAAGGACTGGGAGGTCAACCAGCCCGCGCAGCTGCAAACCGTGCTGGCCGCGCTGGAAAAGGTGCAGGCCGATTTCAACGCCAAGGCGCAGGGCGGCAAGAAGGTCTCTCTGGCTGATCTGATCGTGCTGGGTGGCACTGCCGGGGTGGAACAAGCCGCCAAGGATGCAGGCCAGCCGGTCGAGGTGGGTTTCACGCCGGGACGTACAGATGCCACGCAGGCGCAGACGGATGTAGAGTCCTTCGGCGTGCTGGAGCCGCGTGCCGACGGGTTCCGCAACTATCTGGGCGCAGGCCGGAACCACTTCCGCACGCAGGCGGAAATGCTGGTCGACCGGGCGCATTTGCTGAACCTCACAACGCCGGAAATGACCGTGCTGGTTGGCGGGATGCGGGCGATGAATGCCACGGTTGGCGGCGCGCAGCACGGGGTCTTCACCAAACGCCCCGGTCAGCTGACCAATGACTTCTTCGTCGCCCTGATGGATATGGGCATGGAGTGGAAAGAGACCGGCACGGATGATGTGTTCAAAGCCGTGGACCGGGCAACAGGTGACGCCAAATGGACCGGCACCTCGGTTGATCTGATCTTCGGCTCCAACTCGCAGCTGCGGGCGCTGGCCGAGGTCTATGCCTGCGACGATGCCCATGCGGATTTCGTCAAGGACTTTGCCAAGGCATGGACCAAGGTGATGGATGCGGATCGGTTCGAACTGGCCGCCTAAGCCTCTGACATGAACGAACGGCGCGTGGCCCTCAGGGGCTGCGCGCCGTTTTCTTTTGCCCGAAGCCCGGCCATAATCCCCCATGAAAGAGGGGCTTATGCTGACACCAAAGGACACTGTTGACGCCACCCGCGCGGCCTTTGGCTGGGACATCCCCGAGCGCTACAATATCGGCGTTGATATCTGCGACAAGACCGCCGACAAAACCCCCGACGCGCTGGCGCTGATTGATGTGGCCCCGGATGGCCATGCCACGCGCTACAGCTTTGGCCAGCTCAGGGCGCTGTCCAACCAGCTGGCCAATCTGCTGAGCCGGACCACCCGGAAAGGCGACCGCGTCGGCGTGCTGTTGCCGCAATCCATGCACACGGCCATCGCCCATATCGCGGCGCTGAAACTCGGCGCGATCTCCCTGCCACTCTTCACGCTGTTTGGCCCTGATGCGCTGCGCCACCGGCTGAGCGATGCAGGGGCCAGCACGCTGATCACGACACCAGAGCAGGCCGATAAGATCAAGGAGATCCGCGCCGATCTGCCTGCGCTTAAAACCGTCCTGACCACCGAGGATCTTGCCGCCGGGCTGCCCCGGCAAAG
>CALFWN010000265.1 GCA_937928335.1 uncultured Litoreibacter sp.
GAATGAAACACTGCCTTTACAATTAAAATTATGATTTTGTACCACACAGATAAGGAGTTTCAAGATGTGGTTCATGCTGACTTTGTTGTTCTATGTCAGTTACAAGAATTAGAGAGTAGCTTTGCCCACATGCTAGGAAAATTTGGGCGTACACTTGTTAGTCATTCCAGACTTAATGAAGCAAAATTATTCCTTAATCGAGCTATTGGCAGTCAAGAATTCAGTGACTGTACTGAAATTGATGAGCTCATAGACCAGCTGTACCGAGGTCATCACATTGATCCATTTAACATCTATAGGATTAAAAGTCTGCTCGATATTCACCCGTGATGACGCCTTCAGAACCGCCTGTAACAGAGTCTGTTTCAGGGCCGCTGGAAACCAAATCCATGCAATCCTACCCGTTGGGTGTGCATCCTCCGATCCCGTCCAGCCGCCCCCCTATCGCGCAGGTGGCCGGTGACGCCTCTAATCAGGCGGCCTTGGAGGAGGTGGCGCAGGAGCTGCAAAGCGCCCGCAGTCAGGGGCGCATGGTGCAGGCCCTGCCGCTCGACGCCATCAAGGCGGATCATCTGGTGCGTGACCGGCTGGCATTGGATGCGGCCGAGATGGAAGCGCTGAAAACCAGCTTGCGGGCGCGCGGCCAGCAAACCCCGATCGAGGTGGTTGATCTGGGGCAGAGCAGCTATGGGCTGATCTCTGGCTGGCGTCGCCTGAATGCGCTGAAGGAACTGCAGGCAGATGGCGATGAGATTGCGCATATTCAGGCTCTGATAAAGCCAATTGATAGTGTTTCTGACAGCTATGTGGCGATGGTCGAAGAGAATGAAATTCGCGCCAACCTGTCCTTTTACGAGCGTGCCCGACTGGCCGCAGAGGCCGCCAAGCTGGGTGTCTACCCGACCGCGCAGCGTGCGGTTCACGCGCTGTTTGCCTCTGCCAGCTCGTCGAAACGGTCCAAGATCATCACCTTCCTGACGGTGCATGGCGCGCTTGATACGGCGCTGCAATTCCCCTCAGCGATCCCCGAGCGGGTGGGACTGGCACTGGCAGGCGCAATTGAGGCCGATGCGGGCTTTGCTGTGAAGCTGCGTGACCTGCTGCGCAAGACCCCGGCGCAAGACGCAAAAGAGGAGCGTGCAGCGCTGGAACGGGCTCTGGCGCGGGCAGGCAAGGCCAAGGCCGCCCCCAAGCCTGCCAAGGGCAGGGAGGTGGCTCCGGGCGTGCGCCTTGAGGCGCAAAAAGGGCGCGTGGTTCTCAGCGGGCAGGGCGTCACAGCGCAGCTACAGGAAGCGCTTGAGCAATGGCTGGCGGAGCGGTGACATTTCGTATGCGAAAGCCTAATTTATAAGGCTCTGATAAATAAAGAAAATAGCTGGATCAGGCTGGAATTATCCACAGACAAATCCACAGGTAGATCGAGAGAGCATCCCGGCTGTTTCCTGTGAATTTTGAAGGTTCGATCCGGAAAACAAACTGTTATTTAAAAACCCTTCGCATGTGAAACTATGGGTGGTAGAGCCTTGGCCCTGATACGTTGTGATTTGAGTGTTCATGCAAGACCCCGCCGCGGCTTTTAAAGACTTCAAGCAAACCAAGTTCTTCGGGTCTCTCGATGGGCTGCGCTGTTTGTGCATTCTGGGAGTGCTTTGGCACCATAGCCCTGTATTCGGCCTCTTTGAGGGGTCCTACCAGATCATCGGGCGCGGCTTTGCAGGTGTGGATCTGTTCTTTGTGCTCAGCGGCTTTCTGATCACGACCTTGCTGCTGCGCGAGGAAGAGCGTTATGGCCGTTTCTCGTTGCGGGGGTTCTACTGGCGGCGGGTTTTGCGGATCGTGCCGGTTTATTTCCTCGTTGTGACGGCGGCGGCGGGCTATTTCATCCTGGTTAAAGGGCAATGGGACCTCGCGCCGCTGGTGCCGTTCTACTACCTGTTCCTGTCCAATATCGTGGTTGGGGATATCCCGCTGCTTGCGCCGACCTGGAGCCTGTCGGTCGAAGAACAATATTACATGATCTGGCCCGCGCTTTTGCTGTTCCTGCCGATGAATATGCGCCTGCGTGCGGGGCTTGCGTTGGGGCTGGCCTTGCTATGTGCCTTGTCTGCCTCTGGCCAATTGGCGTTTTTGGGGATCAGGCCGGTTGAAACCGCATATGCGGTTTGGGCCTTCTCGACCAACAGCTTCCCGGCAATGCTGCTCGGCTCGCTGGCGGCTGTCATGCTGAACACGCAGGCGGGCTTTACGGTGTTTCACCGGATGCTGGGCCATTTCCTAAGCCCGCTCGCCATGCTTGCGCTGCTGCTGCTCTATCTCCAGCTTGGGCCGTCCTATCTGGTTGGGTGGCCCAATATGGCGATGCACGCGATCATGGCCCTGTTTCTGGTCTCTCTGGTGATCCGGGAAGACCATGTGCTGCGCGGGCCGCTGCAACTGCGCCCTATGGCCCGCCTGGGAGAGATCAGCTACGGGCTATACCTCTACCACCTCTTTGGGCTGCATGTTGCAAATGAGCTGGGGACGGCTTTCGGGCTTGGTCCGTGGAGCGTCTCGGCATTGTTTTTGCTCTTCTCGATCCTTATTTCCGAGATCAGCTTCAGAACCTATGAGCGCTACTTCCTGAGCCTGAAAAACAAGCCCTGGGCTACTCAGAAAGTTGCGGCCAGATAGGCTGGCTTGTCCAGGCGCATTGCTTTCCCTTCGCAAAAGAAAAAGGGCCGCTTGCGCGGCCCCTGTGTCGTGATTGTAGCGATATGTGTTGATAGAAGGGGCCGGGTTAAGCGACCTCTGCAAGGAAGTCTTCTTCTTCCTCAACCTCGGCTGTGTCATCAGGGTAGATGCCATGCCCTTCGGTCAAAGCGGCCCAGAGGTCGCTATTGGCAGCTGCGTTGCCTGCATCACCGGTGATGGAGTTGCTCACCTGGCCTGACCCCGCGCCTGCTGCGCTGATGTTCAGAACCACAGTGTCATCGTCGTAATTCACGACCAGCTCAGCGTCGCGGTTGCCAGCAAGGCCAACGACGTTGATGTCGCTGAAATTGCCGATCACCTCATCCACTTCGATCAATGTGTTGCTCGACGCGCCGCCGGTCCAGCCGGAAAGGTCCAGCTGCAAGGTGCTGTCGCCCAGGTTGACGCCGGACTGGATGTTGGGGCCATTCTCGCCATATGCGCCGGAGCGGAATTCCTCGATCGTGCCCAGACGGTTGCCTTCAGCATCAAAATGCAGCGTAGAGCCCTCATCGAGCAGCAGCACGCCTGTACCACCATTGCCACCGTCAAAGCCCACGCGGGCCTCGTCGCCGACGATTTCCAGCTCGCTGCCATCGCGCAGGATGAAGTCAGCGCCATCGGTGGCCAGAATGGCCTGGCCGTCGGTGATATCGATATCGGCATTGCCGTGGAACAGCCCGGTATTGGCAAAGCGGCCCCCGTCAATGTTAATATCCAGCTCATTGGTGTCGGCTGCGGTTTGGTACAGCCCATTGGACCAGACCTGACCGGAGGCAGAGATGTTGAGCTGTGCGCCACCATCACCAAGGGTCATGAACTCCTCGATATTCAGGCGGCCATTGGATACGTTGAGTGTACCGCCGGGGCCAAAATCAAGCTGGTCAACTGTGCTGTTGCCGCCGAAATTGACGTAATTGCCACCCAGATCGACGCTGTCACCAGCGATTGTGCCCGGCAGGTCCTCGGTTTCCCAGTTCAGGCGGTTGTCCCAGCGGACGCCGTCGCCCAGATCATTTGGCACAAAGCGGATGGTTTCCGCGTCAAGCCGACCTTCCACAGAGACCCCGAAGCCCGCCTGGAAATAGGCAATGATCAGGTCAGCATCCACCACATCATCCAGCTGGCCATCGGCCTGCGCCCGCAGCACATCGGCTAGGTCGCCGATGGTCGCGTTGGAGTCGCCCAGAAGCTGCTGGGTGAAGTTTTGGATGGTTGTTGCGTTCAACGTGCTGGTGTTCAGCCCGTCAGTGTTGACGCCAGTGGTGCCTGCACCATCGGCCCGCAGCCAGTTGTGAATAATGGTGTCATCGTAGTAAACGCCGTTATTTTGCTGGATAAGCGCGCCGTTTTGCACTGTTTTGGCGGCTTGTTCGGCGGCGTTGTTCGGGTCAGCCAGATGGGCAATGATGTTGTCGAGCAAGGTGGTGTCCTCGCCGCGGTTATCAACGCCGCGGGCAACCGCACCGTTGAAGACATCAGCCTGTTTGTGACCAGCCGAGGTGATGACGTTATCGGTGAAGAGAGTGAAGTTCCCAACCGGGCCATCCCCCTGGTAGACACCGCCAAGCAGGTCGACAGCGACGTTGTTGTCGAGGAAGACGTTGTCTTCGACAAAGCCGCCGCCGCGCACATGGGCCCCGAAGGATGCCCCGCGCATGATGATGTTGTCGCGCAATGTCACATCCCGTGTATCAGACTGGATATACAGGTTGTGGTTGAACATCAGCGGGTCGTCACCGCCGCCGTTTTGATAGTTTGGAGCCCAGCCATTGTGATCAAAGGTCGTGTCCTCGATCAGCAGGCGAGAGGTGTCCACGATCAGGGCGCCGGCGGCGAAGTTACTGCCGGAGACGTCGATCGTTCTGTAGACATCGGCAATTTCGGAATCCCGGATCGTCAGACCGTCGGTCCCAAGGGAGTAAAGGCCAAGGATGTTGCCGTCAGAATTGGTGTCATTGGTGATGCTGACACCATCAAAGATGATGTTTTCGCTGTGGAAAATCGTTGCTGATTGGGTGATGTCGACATCGCTGATCACCAAATTTTCGGCACCATTGTTAAAGCCTGCATGAAGCTCTGCGCGCAGGACTGGATTAGCCCCGGTCCCGTAAGAGGTGATGTGGATCGGGTTCAGCTCGCTTTCACCTTCAATCCCGCTGATACGCAGGTAATCACCAAAGTTAGAGCCGAAATCGTCGTATTCATAGCCACGCTCAAACTGCAGCCAATGTGAGGAGGGGGCCGCGCCCGGGCCGGTGATCTCGTTCCAGACGCGCATACCGGCATCCAGATTGAGGGCCATGTTTTCGCTACCGCCATATTGTGGGTTATCAGCCAGCCAAGAGCCAGTGATCTGGCTGGTGCTGATGCCTTCCATCTGGGCAATGTCATCGATGCTCAGGGCGCTATTGCTTTCCGAGATGAAAACATCGCGGTGGTTTTCGCCGGTCTCAACGACCAGATCACCTTGGGCATCGGTTTCAAGCTGGTACAGGTCGCCCTGGCCCCAGCCTGCTTCCTGCACGGATGGGCGCACATTGACGTTGTCGTTGAACACCTGCGTCGTGCCGTCATTGTAGGACACCTCGTAGCTCATGCTCATATTGCCCGAGAAGTCGTGCTCCATGCTCATGACCAAAGCCAGCGTGTTGTCGGGGTTTACGGTCAGGTTGCCGTGGTCCGGGCCGTCCAGAACGCGGACGCTCGCAACATTCTCAGCGTTTTGCACTTCAAGCGTTGTGACGCGGCCGCCATCGACGCTGTAAGAGCCTGAAACCACTGGAATAGGGTCTGTTTCACCGCCACCGGTAGGGTTGCCGCCTTGCGACGGAGGCGTTGGTGTCACAACGGGGGGCGTTGGAGCCGGTGCGGGTGCGGGTGTTGGCTCAGGTGTTGGGTCTGGACCTGCAACCGGTGGGGTCACGGGGGCAGGCGCGGGTGCCGGAGCAGGCGCGGGCGTTGGAGCCGGTGTAGGTGTTGGTGCAGGCGCGGGCTCTGCAACCACCGGGGGAGGGGTTGGCTCAGGTGCCGGAGTAGGAGCCGGCGCAGGTGCCGGTGTAGGTTCTGCAACCACCGGGGGAGGTGTGGGCGCGGGTGCCGGTTCAGGTGTTTCTTCCGCTACAGGCTTTTTGGGCGCCGGATAGGGTTTGGAGGGGGCGTCTGCATCCGTATCAGGAGCGGCAGGCTCATGTTTGGATTTTTTCGGCAGAAACATATTTTTCATCGCGTCGATGGCAGCGGCTTTCTTGTCACTACCACCACCGCCTGCGGCAGCAGCAGAAGTAAAAAGGCCGAGAAGAGCGAGAAGAGCTGGCATAATAATAAACCCGTTTTCCGTTCACGTTGTGCAGGCGGCAGTCTTCGATCCACATCCGGGGCATTTAATGTCCCAGGGTTTTGTGCGCAGAAGCACTGACTGATCACCTTTTCGATTGATTAGTTATTGGAAGTTCGGTCATGACCGTGCAACCGACGTGGCCGGAATGTGGTCAAAAGAAGACGGGCGGATTTTCGCCAAATCATCTTAAGTATATGATTTAAATATATAAAAACCGTGAGCGAATTGACGCGCACCGTTTCAGGGCAAGCAATAATCTGCTAGGTAATGCGCAATTTACTGCTGACTGGGCACAATCGCCTTCCCCAAGTGCCTTATTACACGTAATGAGCATTGCCCCGGGGAATTTTCAGAAACGAGTCACCCCTGTTTCATCCCTTTACGCCGGTGGGCGCATAGGTGGTGACAACCTCCCAAACCAGTTTTTGCACCAGCATAGCGGCCTCGGGGCCAAGGCTTTGCGCAGGCGTGCCATCTGCCTTGTTTAACTGGTAGGGCAGCCCGACAGGGGAGCGTTGATACAGCACCGCATAATGGGTGAGCGCCATCAGATATGCGCCATAATCGTTGAAATGGATTTGGTCAGAGAACAGGTCCTGACGTGTTTTAAGGGGGCCAACGCCTTGTGTGGCCTCGATGGTGCGAGCCACTTTGGCCATAACCTGGCCGCCGGGAATGACATAGATGGGCCGTGGCACCTCTTGCATATTAAGGGCGGGGCTCAGGATCTGCCCCTCCCAATAAAGACCCAGATCGCGGTCGAGCCGGTTTAGCCAGCCCTCGGGCGTATCGAGATGATGCCAGGTCTCGTAGAAGTAAACTTTTGTATCATTTCTGGCGCGCCACGCGGCATCAGCCCAATTGTGCAGCATATATGGGCTTTCCATGTATTTAATCGAATCGCGGATCTCGACGGCCTCGGTCAGGATCAGCGCATCAAGCGTGCCGGAGCTGACAGCTTCATGCGCGTCGCGGTAAAATGCGTGGCTGTTGCCTTCCTCAAAGCCGTTGATCGGCACATCGGGGTCCCAATGCGCCTTCATGAAGGTGCCCCACCCCGCCTGGCTGCGGTAATCATGGCCGGGTCCTACGCCCGCATCGGCCAACTGCATCAGCATGGCAGGCATGTCTTTCCCGACAAGGCTGTGCCCGATGTGAAATATATTGAGCGGCGCCTCAGATGCAGGGGCGGGGGCGCTGTAAAGAGCGTTGAACGCGCCTGGCTCCAAAGGGTCCGGCGGGAAGAAGCGGGAAATGGTGCCCATACCGCCGAGAAAAAGGACAAGAGGCGCGATAAAAAGCGGTTTCAGGGATCGAAACATGAGGCGTAGGTCCCATTGATGCGGTGATGTGATGACACGCCATATAATAAGCGCGTGCCGCTAAATATCTACCTGAGGCCAGGGAGCTGGGGTTAGGGGATAGTGCAGGTGGCCAGTATTAACCCTCTTACGACACGGGTTTGCACGACCAGCAGTCTATCGGTGACCAGTGTTGTGGGTGTGTTATGCCATATTAGGCTCTGTTTCTCTGAGATATCGAGCTCTACATCCTGAAACCCAAACCGCAGCCCGGTCAAAGGGTATTGCGCTTTGTAGAGCGCTTCCTTGGCGCAGAATATCTGCTTGGCTCTGTGCAGGCGCTGCGCGGATGGGAGCGCCGCCAGGGTGCGGCGTTCGGAGGGTGTGGTGATCATTGCCTCAAGATCTGCGGCCAAAGGGGTGCTGGGCTCTACATCAACCCCAAGGCTTTTGCAGATGCTTTTGGGGACAAGGGCCGCAATACAGAGCGTGTCGCAATGGGTGACGGAGCCTGTGATCCCTTCGGGCCAGACAGCTGTGCGGTCAGGGGCTTGTGGAATAGCCGTCGGGGGCAGGCCCAGCTCTGCCAGGGCGCGCCGGGCGGCCCGCCTGCCTGCGGCAAATTCAAAGCGGCGTTTCGGGATGGCGCGGGTGACGAAAGCCTGCTCTTCAGGCCACAGATCGTCGACCGGCGCGCGCGGATCTGTCAGTGCCACGGCGACAGAGGGGCCCAACATGTCGCGCAGGGCCGCCTCGATATCGGTCATGAGTTTTGTGATTGCCGCCGCGCCGCCCGCATTGCGCGCCGCCGGGCTATGGCGTCGCCACGGCTTTCGCCTGCCGCGGAGGTCGTGGTTGCAGGGGCGGCAGAGGCCACAGAGGGCGCCGGGGCAACAGCTGATTTTGGTGCCGCCTCTATGCCGGCTTTCTTGGCAACGATTGCAGACAGGGCGCCAAGGGTGGGCGCGCGGAAGATATCGGTGATCGACAGTTTGGCGACACCCAGTTCGGAGCGGATCTCGCGATGTGCCTGCACTGCCAGCAGAGAATGCCCGCCAAGATCAAAGAAGCTGTCTTTCGCAGAGATGTTCGGCACGCCCAACATGCGCGACCAGATGGCGGCAATCTTCTGGGTGATCTCTTCGCTGGAGCCCAGCTCTGACAGAGCGGCTGGCGGGGTCTCCGTTGAAACCGCCGCTGTGGCAGCTGGAGCAACAGGTGCAGCCGGGGCAGGGGGCTGGCCCATGACGGGGGCAGGCAATGCCTTGCGATCGACCTTCTTGTTGGGGGTCAGCGGGAAAGCATCGAGCCGTATAAAATGACGCGGCACCATGTAATCGGGCAGGCTTTTCAACAGCTCTGCACGCATCCTGGCCTCGTCAAGTTCGGCTTCGGCCAAGCAGTAGGCAACCAGCTGCACCAGACCGGGCGTGTCCTCGCGGGCGACCACGACAGTTTGCTGGATGCCTTGTGTCGCATCAATCGCACTTTCGATTTCGCCCAATTCGACCCTATATCCGCGCAATTTGACCTGAAAATCCGCGCGACCCAGGAAATCCAGCCGCCCATCCATGCGCCAGCGAACCAGATCGCCGGTGCGATACATCCGCCCGCCGCCCGCGGCCGTGGGGTCGGCCTGCATGAAGGGGTTGGGGACGAAACGCTCCTCAGTCAGGTCAGGGCGCTCGAAATAGCCGCGGGTGACACCTGCGCCGCCGATATAAAGCTCACCCGCCATGCCGATGGGCACCGGGTTGCGATCCTCGTCGAGCACATAGATCTGCGTGTTGGCAATCGGTGTGCCAATAGAGACCGCGCCCTGTCCGGGCCCGGCCGTCTGGGTGGTGGACCAGATCGTGGTCTCGGTGGGTCCATACATGTTTTCGACATGGCCCCCGGTGAGGCTGCGCAGCTCGTCCGCCAACTGCCCCGGCAGCGCCTCCCCGCCAACCATCATATGGTCGATCTGCTTCAATGCGGCGCGGGCCTCGTCATTCAGTGTCAGCATCTGCGCCATAGAGGGCGTGCATTGTAGATGGGTGACCTTGTGGCGCAGGATTTGCGCGGCGATGGAATAGTCATCATCGGCCAATTCAGTGTCTATATTGGCCTGTTTGACCACCTCTGCCAGCGGCACCAGCCCTGCAAGCACATGGTCGATATCAATGCCGTAATCGATCAGGCAGGCAATCTCGGTCACACCGATTTCTTTGACCTGAGCCACGCGGGCCATTGCATCATCAACCGTGCCAAACAGGCCGCTCTCGTTGAAATAGCGCTCAAAGGCGAAATCCAGAATGCCTTCCAGCTCTTCCTCGTTGAGGGAGCCCAGATCCAGCTGGAACGCGTTATCCACGCCTTCGGGCTTTTTGAATGCGGGGAAGGCCCAGGCATATTGCTTGATCAGCCCGGCTGCGGAGCGCAGGTAATCTTTCAT
>CALFWN010000266.1 GCA_937928335.1 uncultured Litoreibacter sp.
CGCCGTGCTAAGCTTGCGCATAGCCGCCTCTGTGAGCATTGCCTCATACGCGGCTTGGACTTGGACATTTTGGCAGAGGGGATCACCTCCACCGCCTCGCCCGTGGCCCGCAGCACATTCTTCTCCGGGTCAACATCTTCGGGCAGGTGGTAGATCGCGCGGCCCTTGTCATCGCGGGTCTGGTAAATCGCGTGCGTCACCATCCCTTGGGTAAAGAGCGCGTCAAACGGCTCCTCCGTCCCTTGCGGCAAATGCCCGGTCTTGCCCATCGCGCGGGCAAAGAAGCGCGAATACAAGAGGTGCAGAATCGCGTGTTCGATACCGCCGATATATTGATCGACATTCATCCAATAGGCGGCCTCGTCGATATCTGTCGGCGTCTGAGCGCGCGGAGACGTAAACCGCGCAAAATACCAGGACGAATCGACAAATGTGTCCATCGTGTCGGTCTCCCGCTTGGCGGGTTTGCCACAGGACGGGCAGGGGGTGTCGCGCCAGGTCGGGTGACGGTCCAGCGGGTTGCCGGGAATGTCAAAGCTCACATCATCGGGCAGCTCGACCGGCAGGTTCTCTTTCTTCTCCGGCACCACGCCGCAATCGTTGCAATGGACAACCGGGATCGGGCAACCCCAATAGCGTTGCCGCGACAGACCCCAATCGCGCAGCCGGAATTTGGTCTGACCCGTCCCCCAACCCTCGGCCTCCGCCTTGGCGATGGCGTGATCGACCGCCTCATTTCCTGTACAAAATGGGTTTAGGCCCTCCAAATTTTGTACAAATTGTACAATTTCGTCTTTTGGAGGCACATAAGCCTCCCCGCTCACCTCGGGCCGCACAAAATCCGCGTCATCCTTCGGCACGAAAGTCGAGATCACCGGCAAATCATATTTCCGGCAGAAATCAAGGTCCCGCTGGTCATGCGCAGGACAGCCGAAAATCGCCCCGGTGCCGTAATCCATCAAGATGAAATTGGCGACCCAGACGGGCAATTCCCACTCAGGGTTCAAGGGATGTTTGACCGTCAGCCCGGTGTCATAGCCCAGCTTCTCGGCCGTCTCCAATGCCTCCGCCGTGGTGCCGCCCTTGCGGCATTCAGCAATAAATTCAGCGGCTTGCGGGTCACTGGCCTCGAGCTGTTTTGCCAAAGGATGATCCGGCGAGATGCCTACAAACGACGCGCCCATCAGCGTGTCGGGGCGCGTGGTGTAAACCTCCACCGCCGCGCCGCCATCGCTGCGCTCAAACGAGAATTGCAGCCCGCGCGATTTGCCGATCCAGTTGGATTGCATCAGCTTGACCTTTGCGGGCCAGTTATCCAGCCCGTCAATTGCACCCAGCAACTCATCCGCCATCGAGGAAATGTTGAAGAACCATTGGGTTAGCTCCCGCCGCTCCACAGGCGCATCCGACCGCCATCCCTTGCCGTCGATCACCTGCTCATTGGCCAAAACGGTCATATCGACCGGGTCCCAGTTCACCATCGCGTTCTTGCGGTAGACCAGATCGGCATCGAGCATATCGAGGAAAAGCGCCTGCTGCTGGCCGTAATATTCAGGGTCGCAGGTGGCAAACTCGCGGGTCCAGTCAATCGACAGACCCAGAGGCTTCATCTGCTCTTTCATCGCGGCAATGTTGCCGTAAGTCCATTCCTTGGGGTGGCCGCCAATGGCCATCGCGGCGTTTTCCGCGGGCATCCCGAACGCGTCCCAGCCCATTGGGTGCAATACAGAAAACCCGCAAGATGCCTTATAGCGCGCGATCACATCGCCCATCGTGTAGTTGCGCACATGCCCGATATGAATGCGGCCCGACGGGTAGGGAAACATCTCCAGCACATAGTATTTCGGCTTGTCCGGGTCCCGCCTGGCCAGAAATGCCTCTGCCTCGTCCCAGGCCTTTTGCCATTTGGGTTCGGTGATGCGGGCGTTGTAGCGGGACATGGTGTCTTCCTTGGAAACAAAAAGGCCGGGCAATAAGGCCCGGCGCTTTTCTATGGGTGATGAGACGCAGGGTCTAGAGTTTGGTGTCGCGAATGCGCAGCTGGCGTGCACGTGTCAGGATTGCATCTTCAATCGCACGCACCGTTTCGGTGCTGACAGCCGCACCCCCGGCCCCTTGAACCGCCACCCGCAACGAGCGGGCATCAAGCGCGGGGTCGGTAATATAGACAGTGGCGCGATAGGCCCGGTTGGAGCCCTGCGGCCGGCCAAAGCCCATAGAGATTGTGCCCGTGAACGGATCAGCCCGCTGCACCGGCATGAAGTTCAGCACATCCAGCGAGGCGTTCCAGAGGTACTTGTTCACCTCCAGCGTCACATTCGGGTCGTCATTGTTGCGAAACAGGTCAAAGATGGAATCACCGCGCTTCACGGCGGCAGAGCGCGCAGCGCTGTCGAAGTCACGGGAGAATCCGTTATTGTCGTTTTCCCGGCGGTCCTGATTGCCGCCGGCGAACGGGCCGCTTGCGCTGTTTCCGCAAGCAGACAGGGCCGCAAGGCCAAGCGCAGCCACGCCGTATTTCGCTATTTTAAGAACTGGCATTGTGCCCCGACCCCTTATTTACTTAAGGCTTTGTGCAGTCATACCCTCGTGGTCCCATGTCCACAAGAATAATCAAGGCACCCGCGCGGCTCATGCGCCCGGAATGATGCAGGAACCGCCCTACATAGCGGTGTGACAAGACTGCACCAGTTCGAAGGCTTCAAAATCAGAGGCTGGTCGAAATCTTGCAAAGTGCCCGCGAAAGGCAGAGACAGATAGCGTACTCAGTTCGGATTCCCTGAATTGAGGTGGAAACATTAATAACCTTCGAGGGAAAACGATGAAAAAAGTTCTCTTCGCATCGACCGCTCTGGTAGCCTTCTCCGGCGCCGCAGTTGCTGATGTCGCTCTGACCGGCCGTGCCGAGATGGGTATCTTCGACTCTGACGCCGAAGCTGGCGTTCAGTTCTTCACAGACATCGACGTTACATTCACAATGTCCGGCGAGACAGACAATGGTCTGACTTTCGGCGCATCCGTTGATCTGGACGAAGGCGGCGCTGGCGCTGACGCTGTTGCAGACGACACTGACGACGGTGGCGCGACCATCTTCATCTCCGGTTCTTTCGGTACAGTCACTATGGGTGACACAGACGGCGCTCTGGACTGGGCCGTGACCGAAGCTGGTAACGTCGGCAACGCGGGTTCGATCGCAGATGACGAAACCGCTCACGCCGGTTACCTTGGTTCTTACCTGGATGGTAGCAACGATGGCCAAATCCTGCGCTGGGACTATTCTTTCGGTGACTTCGGTGTTGCTGTCTCCGTCGAAGACGACAATGGCGGCCCTGGCGTCGATGGCATTGCAAACA
>CALFWN010000267.1 GCA_937928335.1 uncultured Litoreibacter sp.
GGCCCTGATCCGCCACAACCGATGGCGCGGCAGCGTGGAGGGGGCCAGATGGTCCGTGATCCGCTCATAACCCAGCGCGTAGCCGTGGTCATAAGCCCCTGCCCCCATGCAGCGCAGTCGTAGCGTGACATTTTCCATATTATCAAGAGCTTGCACGGTGTTTTTGATCCAAAGATCGGCCTCCATGCCCTCGATCTCGGCCCCATCCACCGGGGCCCGCCCGCCCCAATGCGCATTCTGCTCCAGCAGCACCACGTTCAAACCCGCCTCGCCCGCAGTTTTCGCCGCCTGCAATCCGGCAACGCCCCCGCCAACAATCAGCAGATCGGCAAACAGGTAGAAATGCTCATAGATATCCGCGTCCCGCCCCTTGGGCGCCTTGCCCAGCCCGGCAGCCTTGCGGATGAACGGCTCGAACAGATGTTTCCACGCCGCGCGCGGGTGGATAAACGTCTTGTAATAGAACCCCGCAGGCATGAAGCGCGCGGCGTAATTGTTGACCACACCCACATCCATCTCAAGCGACGGCCAATGGTTCTGCGAGGTGGCGGTCAGCCCGTCAAACAGCTCCGTCGTGGTGGCGCGGGCATTGGGCTCGAAATGCCCGTCTTTTCCAAGGTTCATCAGCGCGTTGGGCTCTTCAGGCCCTGCCGCCACAATGCCTCGCGGGCGATGATATTTGAACGAGCGGCCCACCAGCATCTGGTCATTGCCCAGAAGCGCAGAGGCCAGCGTGTCGCCCGCAAAACCCTTCAGCCTGCGGCCGTTGAATTCAAACCCGACAGATGTGCCGCGATCAATCAGCCTGCCGCCGTTGCCCAGGCGTGTGCTCATGAGAACCTCCCCCAGCTCCAACCCGGCCGCTTGGCCGAAATGGCCGCGCGGATCTCGGCAGGCGGCTCGTAGCTTTGCGCCTCATAGGTGCCGAACACCTCCAGCGTCATCGTGCAACGGGCGGCGTGAAACCACTTGCCGCAGCCATTTGCGTGCCGCCACCGCTCGAAATGCACGCCTTTGGGGTTTTCGCGCATGAACATGTAAGTCTCGAAATCATCATCTGACGCCCCCACGGTTTCGCGTTTGATATGGGCCTGCCCACCGGCGGCCAGCTCCGTCTCGTCGGCGTCAATGCCGCAATAGGGACAGGTCAGGATCAGCATGGCGACACCTCTCGGACACGCAAAAAGGCAGCCGCGCAAGCGCGACTGCCTTCGAAAATCTTCATCAGGTTCGCCGCAGGGCGAACGGGGCGGTTAGTCCGTTGTGGCTGCGCCACCAACAGCATTTTGATCGATGCCGCCGGCGGCATTCTGATCAATAAGGCTCGCCGGAAGCTCCGGTGCACTATTCGCGCCCATAAACGCGAGTACGAGGATGAGCAGCCCAATAAGTGCCGCCGCAACAACCAGTGCCTTGCCGCCCAGACTTTCATCATGTGTTGTATAGTCAGACATGAGTGTTCCTCCTTTTGAGTGAGGTCTTCATCGCCTGCCATGCCGTTTGCATCAATTCCCACTGTCAGATCGGCGGAAATTCGGCCTGTTTGCGCCAAACCGCCCTGAGACGGGCAGCAGAAGTTTGCCAGTTCCGGGAACCGGTACAATTTTGCCAATTTTCTGCTTGCACTTCGCCATTGTTTCCGTTTTCGCCACAATAACCTGTTCGCGGCGTCAACAATCCATAATGGCACCCCAGCCATGCCGCTCATCAATGCGCCACCCCCGCCGCCACGCTTTCATCAATGAAGCGGCCTTCCCTGAACCGGTCGAGGCCAAATTCGGCGGTCAGCGGCGAAGAGCCCTTCGCCATCAGCTCTGCAAATCCCCAGCCCGAGCCCGGAATGGCCTTGAACCCCCCGGTGCCCCAGCCGCAATTGATGAAGCAATTCTCCAAAGGTGTCTTTGACAGGATCGGTGAGCGGTCCCCGGTGACATCCACAATTCCACCCCATTGGCGCAGCATTTTCAGCCGCGAGATCATCGGGAAGGTCTCGATCAAGGCCCGTACGGTTTCCTCGATATGATGGAACGAGCCGCGCTGGGTGTAGTTGTTATAGCTGTCCGTGCCGCCGCCAATGACCATTTCGCCCTTGTCGGATTGCGACAGGTAGCCATGCACCGTGTTGGCCATCACCACGATATCCATGCAGGGCTTGATGGGTTCCGAGACCAGCGCCTGCAGCGCCACGCTCTCAATCGGCAGCCGGAACCCGGCCATCTCCGCCAGATGCCCGGAATGACCTGCAACCACGATGCCCAGCTTGTCGCAGCCGATAGCCCCGCGCGAGGTCTCGACGCCTGTCACCTTGCCGTCCTCGCGGGTCACGCCCGTCACTTCGGTCTTTTGCAGGATATCCATGCCCATGTCAGAGCAGGCCCGCGCATAGCCCCAGGCCACCGCGTCATGGCGCGCGGTGCCGCCACGCGCCTGCCACAGCCCGCCCATCACCGGGTAGCGCGGGCCTTCTATATTCATGATCGGGCAGATTTCCTTGACCCGCTGGGGCCCGATAAATTCGGTCTTCACACCCTGCAGCGCGTTGGCATAGGCGGTGCGCTGGTAGCCGCGCACCTCATGATGGGTCTGGGCCAGCATCAACACGCCGCGCGGGCTGAACATCACATTGTAATTGAGGTCCTGGCTCATCGTCTCATACAGGCTGCGGGCCTTCTCGTAGATCGCCGCTGACGGGTCCTGCAGGTAGTTCGATCTGATGATCGTGGTGTTGCGCCCGGTATTGCCGCCGCCCAGCCAGCCCTTCTCGATCACCGCCAGATTGGTGATCCCGAAATTCTTGCCCAGATAATAGGCCGTCGCCAGCCCATGCCCGCCCGCGCCCACGATGATCGCATCATAGCGCGCTTTGGGCTCGGGCGAGGCCCAGGCCCGTTCCCACCCCTGATGATAGCGGGCGGCTTCACGCGCGATGGCAAAGGCGGAATAGCGTTTCATGCAAAAGCCCCAAGACGATGTTCTGTTCCGGGTTTAGCGCCATCTGGGCGCATGCCGTTTGACCCCGCGCGACAATATAGGCGGGCCTCGCGACATACCAGTGTCGCAGCTTGCGATTTTTCGCCTTGGGCTGGATGGACTCTGGTCTCAAACCACCGCTAACTGGCACCTCACCAAGGCAGGTCTGACATGGGCGAGATCCACATTGATATCGAGCGTTTCGCGCAGGTCACCGGGGCGGGATGCGCGCTGGCCGGGCTTGATCTGGGTACACGGACGCTGGGCGTCGCGGTCAGCGACATGTTGCAAAGCGTAGCCACGCCGCTGGAGACCATCAAACGCACCAAATTCACCGCCGATGCAGAGGCGCTGCTGGCAATTTGCGCCAGACGCAACATAGGTGGTCTGGTGCTGGGCCTGCCCCTGAATATGGACGGCTCGGACGGGCCGCGCGCCCAATCCACGCAGGCCTTCGCCCGCAATCTGGCGCGGCTCACCGATCTGCCGATTGTCTATTGGGACGAGCGCCTCTCCACTGTGGCCGCCGAACGCGCCCTTCTGGAGGCGGATACGTCGCGCAAACGTCGCGGACAGGTGATTGACCACGTGGCCGCCGGGTTTATCCTGCAAGGGGCGCTGGACAGGCTGGCGCATCTGAGACGAGGCAGCTGATGGATGATCTGTGGAACCGTGACGAGGTGGAAAGCCCCTGCATCAAGATATGCGTGGTCCACCCGGCAGAGCGTATCTGCACAGGATGTCTGCGCAGCATGGACGAGATCGCCGCCTGGTCGCGCATGTCCAATGAGGAACGCCGCGCCCTGAAAGCCGCACTGCCCGCCCGCGCCGAGCGGTTCCGGAAACGCCGTGGTGGCCGGGCCGCACGCCTCCCGAAATAGCTTCTTTTTGCCGAAAATATGCTCAGGGTGTTTGCCCTTGCGGCTGAGGGATGAAATCCCTCAAAGAGCAAAATAAAACATGCGCGGCGCAGCCGCTCTATAAGGTCACCCATGAGCGCCCCAATAGACCAGTTCGAGATTTTCGCCGTCGCCCCGCCCGGGCTTGACCATGTCCTGCTGGCCGAAATCCGTGACCTCAAATTTGCATCCGTCACCGCCATTCCCGGCGGGATCAGCTTCAAGGGCGGCTGGGCTGATATCTGGCGGGCCAATCTTGAACTGCGCGGTGCCACGCGCATCCTGATGCGCATCGGCAGTTTCATGGCCTTCCATCTGGCCCAGCTCGACAAGCGGGCGATGAAATTTCCCTGGGGCGAGACCCTGCCCATCGGGCTGGCGCTGAAGGTCGAGGTCACCTGCACCGGCTCAAAAATCTATCATGACAAGGCCGCCGCGCAACGCATTGAAAACGCACTGATCTCTGCGGGATACGCGATCTCTGCCAAGGCAGATGTCAGCCTGAAGGTGCGCATTGATGACAACCGGGTTACGCTGTCGCTGGACACATCGGGCGACAGCCTGCACAAGCGCGGCCATAAGCAGGCGGTGGGCAAGGCGCCGATGCGCGAAACGCTTGCCTCGCTCTTTCTCAGACAGGCGGGCTTTGATGGCTCAGAGCCGGTCTTTGATCCGATGTGCGGCTCCGGCACCTTCCCGATCGAGGCGGCAGAGATGGCCCATAAGCTGCAACCCGGCCGCACGCGCGGCTTTGCGTTCGAGCATCTTGCAGGTTTTGACGCCGATGCGTTTGAGGCCATGCGCCGCCCCGCCGCGATAGCCAAAATACCGGCGCAGTTTTACGGCTCCGACCGCGATGCAGGGGCCATCCGCATGGCCAGGGCCAATGCGGAGCGGGCCGGGCTGGATGATCTCTGCACCTTCCAGAACCATAGTTTCACCGAGGCCCGCCCGCCCAGTGGTCCGCCCGGTTGTCCGTCCGGTGGTCCGCCCGGTGGCCTACCCGGTCTGGTGATCACCAACCCGCCCTATGGCGGCCGGATCGGCAACAAGCATATGCTGCACGGCCTTTATGCGGGGCTGGGTGACACGCTGCGGCGCCATTTTCCCGGCTGGCGGGCCGCGATCATCACCTCAGAGCCGTCACTGGCCAAATCCACCGGCCTGCCTTTCAAGGCCAAATCCGCCCCGGTGCCGCATGGCGGGCTGAAAATCCGGCTGTTTCAAACTGATCCGCTCTAGGTTCGGCCCACTCTAGGCTTGGCCCGCTCCAGAACCGACCCGCTTCAGAAAAACCTAAGCCAGCCAGTCCGCCACATCGCGCAGCTCGGGGCGGAAATAGGCGATCATGCGCGACGCGTCCAAGGCCCCCTCCCCCCAGGGGGCGACACCATGCAAGGCCAGCCGGTGGATCAGATAGGCCTGCCCCGGAACCGCATGGATTTCCATGCGCGGGCAGGTCTCGAAACATATCTGGCGGGCGCGCTGGTAGATATCTGTCACATCCACCGCTCCCCAATCAGAGGGCTCCACACCATCCAGCGCGTCGCTGAACGCCGCGCGCATCACCGCATGGCTGCCCTCCCAGACCACCATCGGGCTGGCCT
>CALFWN010000268.1 GCA_937928335.1 uncultured Litoreibacter sp.
GTCGTGTCATGGACGGTCAGCACCACGGGCGCGGTGCGGCGCAGCTTGCGGATGGCGCGCAGATCGGCGGCGGGCAGGACGGACCATTGCAGATGGACGATGTCGGCTGGCCAGCTTTTCGTGAGCGCGATCATGCGTTTCAGCGAGCCGATATGGGACATGGCCTTGCGCAGTTTGGCGGCGGCCCCGCCCTGTTTGGCGGAGGCCTCATGGCCGGGATAGAAGATCGGCGCGGTCTGGGCTTCGGGCAGGTCGGGCTTTTCGCCGTCGCGCAGCCCGCGCGTGGCCCAGAGCGTGGTGACTCCGGCCTTGTTCAGCCCGGTGTTGAGCGCGGCGTCATAGGGCGCGGTGAACAAAGACGGGTCCACCAGCAGCGCGTTAATGGCCATAATGCGCGCCTTCTTTCAGCGACAGACAGCCCGCCACCACGCCCCGGTGCAGGGCGGCGCGCAGCTGCCAGAACATGCGGCGGTCCGTGTTGAACACATTGGCCAGCGCCATGCTGCTGGACAGCCCGGCTTTCAGCGCCGCGAGGCAGCCCAGTTTCAGCCGCGCGAAACTGCCGGTGGCCGACACTGCATAGCTTTGGCCCGAGCGGTATTTGCGGGTTTCCAGCCAGGCATAGGTGAGCCGCTCGGGGGTGACTTCTTCATGGACCACGGCCTCCCAGGCGACAGCGTAGCGCGCACCGAGGCGGTGCAGGCGGAAGAAAAATTCAGTGTCTTCGCCGCCGGTCTGGCCACGGGCGAGATCGAAGCGTTCTTTATACCAGCGCGTGCCTGCCCAGCGCAGAAGCGCGTTGCAGGTATGGCCGGTATGAACCTCGCCGCCGCGCGTCTCGGGCAGGTTGGAGTGGTAGTCCTGCGCCACCATCCACGCGGGCGCCTGCGTGCTGTAGACCGCGCGGGCCGGGCCGAAAACCGCATCCGCCCCGCTGGCCTGCGCCTCGGCGATGAGTGCCTCCAGCCAATCGGGGTCGGCCAGCTCGTCATCATCGATGAAGGCCACCCAATCGGCGTCGGAAGCCTCGAGGCAGGCATTGCGGGCGATGGAGATGTTGCGCGATGGTGCGTGGATATAGCCCACAGGCACCTCGCCGGGCTGGTTTTCGACCAGCGGCCTTGCGCTGTCGGTCTCGTCATTATCGGCGACCAGCACCCGCAATGTGACCTCGCGCGGCACCGCGAGGGCCTGCAGGCTGGCCAGCGTCTTGGCGATATGGGGCCTGCGAAAGGTGCAGACGCAAATATCGACCAGCATCACACCATCCCGGAGTTTTTCAGCGCCAGGAGCCGCACCTTTTGCTGGTAGGGCGTCAGCATGTTCATACATTCATCCACCTTGTCGCGGCGCAGATCGAGGCTGTCGATGATCAGAAGAATATCGTCGGCAATCTCGAACCAATAGGTGCCCACAACGCCGGGCTGCGTGGCCGAGACCGGCGCCAGCGTGGTGGTGCCGGGCATACGGATCGAGGTGGGCAGCCGCGAGGAGGCGACGCTCATCACGGTGCCTGCCCCATGCATTATGCCATCCTCGGACCTTTCGGGGTTGCTGGGGTCCACGTTGTAATTGACATCGACCACCATCGCGGACTGGCCGAACTCGCCCGCCGCATCGGCCAGCACCCGCGCCAGATCATCGGAGGTGGCGCGCTCGGTGAGCGACAGCACCACCACCACCCTGCCCTCGGCGCGGTATTGCTCGGGCGCGTTGTGATAGAGCAGCATGGAGACATATTGCGAGGCCAGCGCCCATTCCGTGTCGGGATTGGCGAGGTTGAGCTGCTTGTCGGGCAAGGTGCCCACGGGCAGAAGGCCATAGGAGGTCTCCAGATCCTGCAGGCCGCGGTAATCCTTGCGAAACAGCTCCTTGAGGGCGATCCAGACGCAGGCGAAGATCCCGCCCAACACGCCCACGACAAAGCTGAGCGCCAGCACGGGCGGGCCAGAGGAGCGGGTTGGAATGGTGGCTTCGGCCAGAAGGCGGGCATCGGGCGTGGCCAGCTCGCGCTGGGCTGCGATCTCGGAGCGGCGGGTGAGCACGCTGGCATAGACCTCCATCAGGGCTGCGGCGCGTTGCTGGTAGCGGGCGACCTCGCGGTCGGCGGCCTGCGCCCCGATCAGCGCGTCGCCCGCATCAGCCAGCAAAATCTCGAACCGCTCGCCGCGCGTACGCAGTGTTTCCTTCAGCGCCTGATTGCTGCGTATCTCGCGATTGACCACCTCGTTCAGCGCGGCCTGCGCACTTTCCACCCGCGCCCGCAGGCTGTTGCTTTCGACGCTGTTGGGCCCGGAATTGGTGATCGCCTCGTCAAGATCGGCCTGCAACCCGGCCAGACGGCCCCGGCGTTCGGTCACAACCGCAATATCGGTGGCCTCGGGCGCGTTGATGTCGGAGGCCTGACGCAGCCAATCGCCGATCGCCTCCGCCTTGGCCAGCTCGGTGCGCACAAGAAGCAGCTCGGCGGTGAGCTGGTTGATGCTGCCCGCCGCCGATTGCGAGGTCTGGGTCTCGCGGTTGAAATAGCGGCGCGAGGCCTCGGTCAGCTGATCACCGGCAGTGGCGATTTCGCGTTCCAGCGACTCGATCTCGGCATTGATGCCCAACAGCGCGTTATCAGCGATCTCGACCTTCGCCTGCCGCTGGAAATCAAGATAGGTATTGGCGATCAGATTGGCCACATAGGTCGCCCAGACCCGGTCAGGGGCGGTCACGGAGACATCCGCAATCAGGCTGTCGGTGCGCCGTGTGACAGCCACCTGTTGGCGCAGATAGATCACGTTATTGGCAAGCTCATCGGATGCACGCACCGCAGGGCTGCGCAGATCGATCTCGTCGGAGACTTCTTCCTCTTCCTCCTCCCCTTCAGGCAGGCGCGGATAGAGAATATCCAGCTCCATCAGCTCCTTGACCACGGTGGTCATGACAGGCTGGGACAAGATCACCCCGATCTCGGTATAGATCTGTTCTTGCAGGGGCTGCACCCCGGCGGTCAGCGAGGCGATAT
Source organism: uncultured Litoreibacter sp. (assembly GCA_937928335.1). Classification (GTDB taxonomy): domain Bacteria; phylum Pseudomonadota; class Alphaproteobacteria; order Rhodobacterales; family Rhodobacteraceae; genus Litoreibacter. The sequence continues at coordinate 3,011 of CALFWN010000268.1, forward strand.
CGCCCAGATCAAGCTCGGCATTGTTGATCATCACCTGCGCCGAGGCGCGGAATTCCTTGGGCTTGCTGGCCATGTAGAAAAACACAACCACCAGCGGCACCAGCACGGCGAGCGCGATCCACAGCCAGCGGCTGGTGAAGGGCCGGAACGTGGCCCGCAGGTCGATAGACGGGTTTCGGTCAAGTTCGCTCATGTAAATCGCCTCTTGGGCTTGAGACGCCGGGCGAGATCGGCCAGCGCCTGACGGCCATTTGGCCGCGTGAGAGTGTCAAGGTTATCGGGCTGAGCCACCGCCGGGCGCACGGCCTGCGGCAAGGGCTCAAAGCCCGTCTCCAAAGTCTTGGCGAGCCCTTCGGGGCCTGCCTCCTGCATCGACAACGTCAACTCGGTAATGTGCAACGCGAAATCCGGCGGCGGGAAATGCGGCCGGTTTTCCGAGATCGCGGCGGCCAGCTCTGCCAGCCCCGCGACCATATCCATGCGGCCTTCCGCCGCCTCAAACTGCCCCGCACCGGGGACCTGCGTGACCACCTGATCATTGGCCCCCAGCAGCCAGCGCGCCAGCCGTGAAGCACCAAAACGGCTTTCGCGCACCGACAGGCGGTGCCAGTCCATCGCATCATAGGTGACGGGCGCTGTATAGTCTTTATATGTCGGCAATGTCAGCACGCCGGTCTCGCCAATCACCCGTGCCGACTGATCACGCGGGGCTGCAATGGAACAGGTCAGCCGCCCCACCACGCCGGAGGCAAATTGCAGACAGGCCACGGAGAAATCGGGCGTGTCCAGCGGCGGGCTGGTTTTCTGCGGCGTGACCACCTGAGAGAAGGCCGTCATCGAGGTGACCGGCCCAAAGAGCGCGCACATCCATGTCAGGTGATAGCCAGCATGTTCGCGGGTGCAGCCGGTCTGGTATTCCTCCATCACCGGCCAGGGCGCACCGCTGGGCGAGACCCATGTCTCGGGCCGCATCAGATGGATGGGGCCGTCATCGAATTCGGCATAGACCAGCCGCGGCTTGCCGATAAGGCCGCTTTCGACACCCGATTGCAGCGTGCGCACCGCCGCGCTGAGCGCATTGGCGGGCGCCACCGCGAGGCGCAGGCCTTGCTCATCGGCCAGCTGGAGCAGCGCCTTGGCCGCCTTGAAGCTGCGCGCCACGGGTTTTTCGGAATAGACATGCTTGCCCGCCATCAGCGCCGCACGGGTGACGGCCTCATGCGCGTCGAGCGGCGTGAAATTGGCGATGATGTCGATGCCGGGATCGGCCAGCATCGCAGCCTCGCTTTCATAGACATGCGCCCGGTAATGGCTGGCCACCGCATAGAGCCTTGCGCTGTCTGTGTCCCAGACGCCTGCAAGCTCCACATCCGCGTGGGCGGCCCATGTGGCCATGTAGAGATCGAAGACGAAGCCGCAACCGATGACACCCACTTTCATGGCTCAGGCCTCCTTGCGTGAGGTTGTGGGGCTGTCGGGGCGCAGCGAGGAGTTGCGCCGCCTGAGCACCATGCCGTAGCCGCTTTGGCCAAGGAGCGCGGGCAGGAGCGCGCGCAGGATCGTGCGCGGCGCGGGGTCGGTTCTGACACTGGCGAGAAGCGCTGTGCGCGCGGCGGGTGCGTCGCCTTGTGCAGCATGGGCCGCGGCCAGCTGGAACTGCGCCCCGCTGAGATCGCGCGCCACCTGCGCGCGGCGGGCGGGCGACAGGTTTGGTGCCTCGATGAGCGTGGCGTTGGAGCCCACGCGGGAGCGGTAAAAGGCAATCGGGTTGCTGCTTTCCCAATCCATCAGCGCCACATCATCGCCCTCAAGGCGGCGGTAGAGGCCCACGCTGTCGCCCGTGACCAGCCACGCACCGCGCAGGGCGAGCTGGCGAAACATGAGCACATCCTCATGGATGGGGAGCGTCTCGTCAAAGCCTCCGATCTCATGCACCGCAGAGGCCCGCAGGACGGAGCATTGCAGATAAGGCCCCGGCACGTTTTCGTCGAAAGGATCAGCGAGGCGCATGGCGCGGCCCTGCGGGAAAGCAACCCCGTTGGCGGCGAAGATATCCCTGTCGGAATTGGAGAAGGTGAAATTGGCCACATGCACCACCACATCGGCGGCGGCGGTTTTGATGTCACGCAGAAAGGTGGCGATGCGACCGGGGTTCCACAGATCATCGGAATCGAGGAAGGCCAGCCATTCGCCGCGTGCCTCGCGCACCCCGTAATTGCGCGCCGCAGCCGCCCCGGCATTGGGCTGGGTCAGCACCTTGATGCGGTCGCCAAACTGCGCCAGCTCGGCCGCCGTATTGTCCGTGGAGCCATCATCAATCACCAGCACCTCGTCAGGCGCGGGCACCTGCGACAAGACAGAGTGGATTGCCTGCGCAATCACCCCTGCCCGATTATATGTCGGAACAATGGCGCTGATGGTTGGCCCGCTCATGCTCGTCTGCTCTTCGTCAAACTTTTGGTTCAAGGTTTGCATCTGCCTACCTTTTGGGCAGGCTTCGCATAATTCCTGTTGATACTCCAGCATATTAACGGATTTTTAACCATGACGGCGCGGCTTTTTGCAGGCAGCGGGCGGTAAGTTGCCAAGCTGCATCAGACGGGGCTTGGCCTGACCTTTGGGTCACCCGACCAGCCAAACCCGGCCTATTGCAAGGCCGCCCCCGGCCACGACGGTTGACGGCACGCGCATCACGGGGGCAAAACCCCCAGACGCTTCCCCATGACAGGAGACCACCATGACGCAAGCAGACACGCCTCTGGGCCCGGTTCTGGTCACCGGCGCGGGCGGGTTTATTGGCGGGCATGTGGTGCGCGACCTGACCGCGCGGGGCCATGACGTCACCGCCGGGCTGCGACAGCAGGGCATGAGTGACGGCGCGCGTGCGGTAACCGCCGACATCACCAGCGAGGCCGACATGGCCCGCGCCCTGCAGGGCTGCGCTGTAGTGGTACATGCGGCGTCGGGCCCGCCCGAGGTGATCGTGGCGGGGATGCGGACGGTTCTGGCGACGGCGGGGGCTGCGAAAGTGGTGCATCTCAGCTCGGTCTCCGTTTACGGCGCGGCGGATGGCCGCTTTGACGAGGACACGGGCCCGACGGGACCGCTGGACGCCTATGGCGCGGCCAAACGCGAGGCGGAGGCGCTGTGTCAGGAGGCCGCCGGGCGCGGCATGGATGTGGTGATCCTGCGCCCCGGTATCGTGACGGGCTCGGGCTCCAGCCTGTGGGTGGAGGACCTCGCGACGCGGATTGCGCAAGGCGGGGCCAGTCATTTCGGGGCCGCAGGCGAAGGGTGGTCGGAGCCTGTGCATTGGCGCGATCTATGCGCCGCGATCGCCGGGGTTTTGGCGCTGCCGCCGCAAGCCACCCCGCCTGTGTTCAATGTCAGCGGCGCGGAGCAAATCAGCTGGAACGATTATATGACCCGGCTGGCGCAGGCGTTGAGCCTGCCCATCCGCAAGACCGGGCCTGCCGGGTTGGCGCTGTCAAAACTGGGCAAGATCACCCGAAAGTTTGGCGTGCCCTTGGGACGGCCGTCGCCCAGCGGCGCGGAAATGGCGGTGTTTGGCAGGCGCGCAAGCTATCCCGCGACGCGGCTGCAAGAGGCCACGGGCTGGCGCGCCGAGATGCGCCTTGAGGATATATTTACCGAGATTGCCGAAGCTCGGGCCTAGATCACCCCTCTGGCCCGCTCATCCGGCGCGCCGCCACAGAAAGATTGCAATGCCCAAAGTTCTCCGCGCCCTGACCGCCCTCGCGATTTGTGCAGCAACCGGGCTGAGCAGCGCGGCGGTGGCTGCCTCCCCCGAGAAGCACCGGGTAAACACCACGCCCGAGATTTTGGTGCTGAACACCGCGCCTGAGGGGGACGCGCCGGCCAAGATGACGCCGGTCACAGGGGCTGAGGCAACGGTGCGGTTGCGGCGCACATTTCTGGACACGTTTTCCAGCTTCACCCCCAACACGCCCCCCTGGCAGCACCGTGCGGATTATGGCCCGCCGGACGTCTACTGGAACCGGACGCTGCCGTCCAATAGTGAGCAGCAGCTCTATGTCGACCCCGCCTATCCCGGCACCGGCAAGCGGCCTTTGCGGCTGAACCCGTTCGCGGTGCGGGACGGCGTGCTTGAGATCACCGGGCAGAAAGCGCCCGCGGCCGCGCTGCCGCAGCTAGACGGGTATCGCTATGTCTCGGGGATGTTGTCGAGCGTGGTGTCGTTTGAACAGAAATACGGGTTTTTCGAAGCGCGGCTGCGGCTGCCCGGCGGGCAAGGTGTGTGGCCCGCCTTCTGGCTGCTGCGCGGCTCACGGCACGTGCCTGAAGGCACCTCGTTCTGGCCGCCCGAGATTGATATCATGGAACATATAGGCGCGCCCGACCACTACCATGTCACCACCCATTGGGACGTGTCACCCAACAATAAGCGCAGCGGGATGGAGATCAGTGTCGAGGACCCCACACGTCGATTTCACAATTATGGCGTGCTGTGGGGGCCGGAGCGCACGGTGTTCTATCTGGACCGCCAACCCGTGGCCCAGATCGAGACCAAGCCCAACCATCACGTCGAGATGTTCATCTTTATCAATCTTGCGCTGGGCGGCAGCTGGCCCGGCCCGATCTCTGAGGCTGCCCTGCCTGCAACCTATGAGATCGACTGGGTTTCGGCATGGCAGTTTGAGGGAGAATAACCCCCTATTTTCGGCATTGTCTTGTTTTCGGAAACAGTTCCTCGCCTTTTTTGATCGGCAAAAAACCACTTAAAAACCGTGCATTGACGTAATACCGCCTAAGATTCGGCACAGTTCAGCGCAATACCTTCATTTAACGAAAAACTGTTCGAATATTCCGAGCGCTCAGCCCTAATCGGCCCTTGAGCCGCTGACCGCACGGAACTGCCACATGCGATCAGCTTTTCGAAGATAAATCACAGCCTGGGGGCTGTCGCGACTGAAAGAGACAGAAGATGCTGAAGACCAATTCACAGGTTCTAGACAGTGTAGAGAGTGACTCGTTCCAGTTTTTTAATTCAAACCGTGAGCTGCCATTGGGTGGCCGGGTAAAGCGACTTTTCGACATCCTGTTTGCGTCTATATCACTGGCGCTGACCTCCATCCTTTTCGTGATCGTTGCCCTGGCCATCCGACTGACCAGCAACGGCCCTGTTTTCTTCACCCATACCCGCGTGGGACAGGGCGGCAAGGAATTTCCCTGCCTGAAATTCCGCACCATGCGCACGGATGCCGACGCGATCCTCGACAAGATCATCTCGGAAAACCCCGACGCGCAGGAGGAGTTTCAGAAATACCAGAAGCTGCGCAACGACCCGCGGGTGCTTCCCTTTGT
>CALFWN010000269.1 GCA_937928335.1 uncultured Litoreibacter sp.
CGGGTGTTGGCCATCGCGTTCAGCTCGCGGATATTGTCGACCCCGGTGGATGACGCGGCGTCGATTTCCAGCACGTCGAAGAAGCGCCCTTCGGAGATGCCCCTACAGGAGTTGCAGACCCCGCAGGGCTCTGTGGTGGGGCCGCCCTTGCCGTCGGGGCCCACGCAGTTGAGGCCCTTGGCGATGATCCGTGCGGTGGTGGTCTTGCCGGTGCCGCGAATGCCGGTGAGCATGAAGGCATGGGCGATGCGGTCGGCGTCAAAGGCGTTTTTGAGCGTGCGGACCATCGCGTCCTGCCCGATCAGGTCGGCAAAAGTGCCGGGGCGGTATTTGCGCGCCAGCACCTGATAGCCTTCCGTGGATTGCGCTGGCTGCTCGATCTCGCTCATGGGGCCCCCGGGATTCGTACCTTTGCAAAACTACGGGCTGGGGCGGGGGAGGTCTACCGGGTTCTCGGGCCAGTGCCCAAGACAGGAATGGCGGGGTCTGGAAATGTATTGTTTCCATTTTAGGGAAGGTTTCGAGTTGCAGACAGGCCCGCCGCGCTTTTAACATTTTGTTAAATTTATAGTTTTCTGTGCGGGATTTTTGAAATGATTGCTTTGCTGGCTTTATTGGGACTGGGGGCGTTTGCCGGAATTTTGGCCGGTGGCTCGGATGGCGATGATGGCGGCTTTGGGGCCGAGGCGGAGCCGGATGAGGGGGTGTCTCCGCTGGACGCCGCGCCGCGGGTGTTTGACGACGATGGGCAGGTCCTTGCAAGCGCCGAGCTGCGCGTCACCATCGAAGATTTCCTGACCGCGGAGGCTGTTCCGGTCGCAGAGCAGCAGACCATTTTGGACGGTATTGATTTTCTGGCCGGGCCGCTGAATGTGAATACGGGTGGCGGCGATGACAATGTGGCCGGGAGCAGCGACGCGGACCGTATCCAGACGGGCACGGGCAGCGATCTTGCCTATGGCGGGGCCGGTGACGACATTATCGAGCTGGGCGACGGCGATGACGCGTCGGGGGTTGAGCCGGGGATTACGGTTGTGGACCCGGCCCGCGCGGCGCTGATCATCGGGTCGGGCGACGAGACGCTGGAGGCGGGGGACGACTGGATTCGCGGCGGGCTGGGCAATGACGTGATTGTGGACGGCTATGGTGCGGACCGGCTGGCGGGCAATCAGGGCGACGACGTGATCATTTCGGTGGATCAGGATGGCGGCAACGCGGATGTGGTGCTGGGCGGTTTTGGCGCGGATCTGATGATTGTGGATGAGGGCGACGAGGTCGAGACCGGCGGCGGCGCGGACCGGGTGATTGTCGACCTGCTGGCCGGGGCGGAGGCGGGCTATGACGTTGTGACCGTCACGGATTTCAACCTGGGGGTGGACCGGGTCGAGCTGTTTGAGGTGGACCCGAGCGCTGAGGTGACGGTAGCTGATCTGGCGGATGAAACGGGTGCCGTGATCTCGGTCGGCGGGGTGCCGGTTGTTGTGGTGATCGGCGGGCAGGGGCTGAATGCCTCGGATGTGACATTGCTCAGCGGCTCTGTGGCGGTCTGATCGGGAGTTTGGGACTCTCTCGGTAAGTTTCTGCGAAACTGACCTGTCGGGGGTTATCAGCGCGTTTGCGCAGCAAATACGCCTTGGGTTCTTGGATTTGAAATGGGTGCCTCTCGGTCAATTTGCTTTGCAAATGGACCTGTCGCACGCCTCTCACCAAAAAGGGCTGCCATAGGCAGCCCTTTTTGGTGAGAGGTTGAACATCGACCCAAGTGGGGCTCGTTGTGGCTGCTTCCTTCCGGACCTGACCAGGTTGGCGAGGCACTTGCCCGCGCCAACCTCTCGGAGCCTGATATAGGACGGGGTTGCCATTCTTGCAAGGTGGTGCATTTTGCCCCGACCCCGAAAAAGGGGGCGATATCGGGGGCAGGCAGATGAAATTGGCAGAAACGGTGACATTTGGCGGCTCGGGGCTGGACCGTGCGGCGCATTTACGCGGCGATGGGGCGGTTATTGCGCGGATGCTGGAGGCGCCGGAAACCGGCGTGATTCCCTTTTGGCGCGGCAAACCGCTGATTTCAGGCGCTGCGCGGGACGCGCTGGCATGGTTGACGCAGGGCCATGAGATTTTCGAATATGCCAAAGAGGAGCCGATCTTTCTGGGGCTGGACGAAGGCGTGGCCCGGTTCGCGCGGGATGTCTCTGCCTGGGAACCGGAGGAGCCGCTGGACACGGTAGGCGCGTTTCTTGACCCATCCGAGCAGCATTATCCCGGCATGGCCGATGATGTGCTGTTTTCAGAGCTGAGGGCGGTCATGGCGCAGATCTCGGCGCGGGATGCGGAGCTGGCGGCCTCGGCCAAGGCCGTGCTCGGATGGCATGAGAGCCATCAGTTCTGCGCCCGTTGCGGCGCAAAATCCCATATCACGATGGCGGGCTGGCAGCGCGATTGCGGGGCCTGTGGCGGGCATCATTTCCCGCGCACCGACCCGGTGGTGATCATGCTGATCACGCATGGCAATTCGGTGCTGATGGGGCGCTCGCCGGGTTGGCCGGAGGCGATGTATTCGCTGCTGGCGGGCTTTATCGAGCCGGGCGAGACCGTCGAGGCGGCGGTGCGGCGCGAAACTTTTGAGGAGGCGGGCGTCAGCGTCGGTCAGGTGGATTATCTGGCCTCGCAGCCCTGGCCTTTCCCCGCATCACTGATGATCGGCTGCCACGGTCATGCGACCAGCACCGCGCTCAAGATCGACCCCACAGAGATCGAGGACGCCTTTTGGGTGACCCGCGAAGAGATGCTGGAGAGCTTTGCGGGGAACAGTCCCGAAATGAAACCCGCGCGGAAAGGCTCGATTGCGCATTTCATATTGCTTAACTGGTTGCAGGATAGGCTAGAGTGAGCCGATTGCGCGGGAAACTGGGGAGTGCCGGGCGTTAGATGAAGTTTTCGACGAAGGAAGATCTGGAAGTTCCGATCTGGGATGTCTTTGACAGCCTGTCGGATTTTGACGGGTTTGAGAAGGCGGCCTTGCGCCGTGGTGCAGAGATCACCCGCGTCAGCGAGGGGGGCAACACACCTGTCGGGCTGTCCTGGCAGGTGCGCGCGCAGCTGCGCGGCAAGATGCGTGATCTGGTGGTGACCCTGTCAGAGCATGACGGGCCGAACCAGATTCTTTATGACGTGACCTCGGGCGGGGTGAAGGCGCAGTTTCTGATCGAGCTGGTGGCTTTGTCCCGCAAGCGCACAAGAATGCGCATGGAGCTGGATGTCCGGCCCAAGACACTGCCCGCCCGATTGCTGATGCAATCCGCGAAGCTGGCGCGTAACACTTTGAACAAAAGATACAAAACCCGGATCGCGCATTTTGCCGAAGATCTGGAAGACCGCCATAAGCGGGCGATGAAGCCGAGTATCTAGTTGCGGGCGAAGGCGGCCGGGTAGGTGCCCAGAATGCGCAACTCGGAGGTGAAATAGCGCAGCTCCTCCATCGCGCGTTGCACCTCCGGGTCATCGGGATGGCCGGTGATGTCGGCGTAGAACTGCGTTGCGGTGAAGCCGCCGCCCACCATGTAGCTTTCCAGTTTGACCATATTGACCCCGTTGGTCGCGAAACCGCCCATCGCCTTGTAAAGCGCCGCCGGGATGTTGCGCACCCGGAACACGAAGGAGGTCAGCATATGGGTGTCGCCGCGCCGCTCTGCGTTGGGGCTGCGCGACATGACCAGAAAGCGCGTGGTGTTGGTGTCGTGATCCTCGATCCCCTCGGCCAGCACATCAAGCCCGTATGTCTGCGCCGCCAGAGCAGAGGCCAGCGCGCCCGTGTCGGTCGTGCCAGAGGCCGCAACCTCGGCGGCGGCCCCTGCATTATCTGCCGCAGCCTCGCCGCGAATGCCGTGTTTGCTGAGGAAAGCGCGGCATTGCGGGATCAGCACCAGATGGGCGCGGACGGTCTTGATCTGCTTAAGCGTGGTGCCGGGATTGGCCAGCAGCGCGATGCGCACCCGCACGAAAGCCTCGTCGATGATGTGCAGCCCGCTTTCGGGCAGCAGCCGGTGCATGTCGGCAACCCGCCCGTAGGTGCTGTTCTCGACCGGCAGCATGGCAAGCTCTGCCGCGCCTGCGCGCACCGCCTCGATCACGTCCTCGAAGGTGGTGCAGGGCAGGGGCGTGTGATCGGGTCTGGCGGCGATGCAGGCCTCGTGGCTATAGGCGCCAAGCTCTCCTTGGAAGGCTATTTTGGGGGCCATGCTTGGACTTTCAGAAAAATGGGCATTTCGTCGCGCTTTCTACACCTTGATAAAGGGCAGGGGAACCCGCTACATAGCGCGTGAATCCAAGGGGGTCTGCCAACCCCGTAGCCAGGTAAGACGAGACACATGTTCGACACGATGACATCTACCAAAATTCTGGGCGCCGGTTGCGGGGCCTTGTTGCTGTTTCTTTTGGGCGGCTGGGGCGCCGAGTTGATCTATCACGGCAGCGGCGGCCACGGCGACGGCGAGGAGCACGCGCAGGGCTATGTGATCGAAGTGGCCGATGCCGGCGGCGCTGGCGAGGAAGAAGAGCCAGAGGTGGATTTCATGGAGATGATGGCCTCGGCGGAGCAATCCTCGGGCGAGAAGGTCTTCAACAAGTGCAAAGCCTGCCACAAGCTGGGCGACGGCGAGAACGGCACCGGCCCGCATCTGTTTGGCGTGGTTGACCGCCCGATTGGCGGCGTGGACGGGTTTGGCTATTCTGACGTGCTGGCCAGCAATGGCGAGACCTGGACCATCGAGAACCTGCAGGCCTTCCTGGAAGACCCCAAAGGCTGGGCGCCGGGCACCAAGATGAGCTTTTCGGGCCTGAGCAAGCCGGAAGACCGCGCCGACCTGATCGCCTATTTGCAGACCATTGGCGGGTAGGCCCGCAGCCAGGCTGTTGCAAAACCCATCATTGGCAGGGCCGCCCCGTTTGGGCGGCCTTAACTTTATGGGCCAACACATTTGCTCACGTGTTCTTGAATTCGCCGCTTGATGTTTGCGTAAAACCAGATTTTTCTGCTCTAGATACCAAGAGCCGTGACCCAGACCTTAGCCAGGAGCCATCTTATGTCCCGACCCAGTGCCCGCGTGAGCGCCCGCACCATCGCCGCATCGCCCGCCGCCCCCATGCGGGATATGCTCCGCTGGTCCGGGATTGCCGTCATTGCGGGTATGGCGTGGCTTGCCGCAGGGGCCGCCAAGGCGCAGGAGGTGACGATCAGCCACGGCTACTCCAACTTTGGGGAGCTGAAATACCCCGCCGAGTT
>CALFWN010000270.1 GCA_937928335.1 uncultured Litoreibacter sp.
ACCAGATCGACATCCTGCGACACCGACCCCTCCCGAAGGCCCGCCTCGACGTCAGGGTGCGGCTTGTAGATGAGAAAGCTGTCAGGGAAGTCACGGCGCGCGGCTTGGATCAGCATGTCATTACTGGGCATGTCTGGCGCGCCTGCAAGGACAGAGGCGTCGTCTTCGACCTGGCCCGCAACCAGAACAACCTCACGCCTGCCGGAATCAAAATCCGGGGCAGGGCCGGCGAGGTTATATTTGCTCAGGCCCGCCTCAATGACACTGCGTCGCAACCGCTCCGCACGGTCCAGCGCGTCGCGTGGCAGGTCCACCGAGGCCTTTATCAGCAGTTCCAGATCACTTGCCGCGCGCGGGTCGTAATATATCCCCGTCTGATCTGTCACCAGCGAGATCGGGGGGATCAGATCCGCCCCCAACCCGTGTGAGCGCAGAAACCCGTCCTCGACACGGTATAGCGGAGCCTTGGCCTGCCTTGGCAGCAGGTCAGAGGTTTTCCCCGCCCAAGACAGGATTGGCTTGCCTGATCCAAGCGCCTCTTTCTCAGACCCTACATGGGTCACATCCCCGAAAAATTGCGACAAATGCGGGCGCTTCCAGGCGCTCATGCCAAGAGCGGCGTAGCCGTGGCGATCCTGCCTGCGGGAACGGGTCATGGCCTCTAGCGTATCAAGCACAGCCTCAAGCTCGCAAAGCCGGTCGCGGTAGGGGTCATACCAGTGCGGGTAAAGCATCATCGCGCCCGCAAAGAGCTGCGCCCGCGTCAGGTTGCGCTGCCGCCGGTCAATCGGCTGATGGTCCTCGGTCAGCCCCCATCCGGCATAGAAAGGCTGCCCGAACACATTCGGTTTATGCCCGGCCATGATCGCCTCGAACCCCAATGTCGAGCTGACCGTATAGACCGCCAAAGCGCCGTCCATCAGCTCAAACGGAGAGACAGGATCGGTAAGCAGCGTCATCCGCTCTGTCAGATGTTCAGGTCCAAAATGCCCGTTGCGATGGCCCTCTGCGGTCTCTGGATGCGCTTTGATGATGATCCTCGCACCCGGAAAATCCTGCTGCGCATAGACCAGCATCTCGCGAAAATGCGCGACCGACGCATTGCCATATTCAATTGCGGCATCGTCGCGCGTCTGGTCAATCACCAGAACATAGCCCGGTTCGGGCGCGGTCAGGCCTGGGTCAAAATCATTGTATTTCGACAGGTGCAGCGCCCGGATGCGCGCCATTGCGTTGCGCGCGCGCGTCAAAAGGGCGGCGTCATCAAACGGGGTCTGCGCCAGCAGCGCTTCAAGATCGGATGGCCCTGAGCTGTCAAAATAGGGGCGCATCCGGTCGATGCTCAGGCCCAGTGGCGGCTCTCCCGAGCGGCCGGGCTTGATGGACCGCAGGAACGCATCCTCGACATAGAGCAGGGGAGAGCCCGTCGCGCTGCTTACGGCCTCACCGCGCCCGGAGGTCGGGCTTTTGCCCCAGACAGCGACCAGATCATCAGTGCCGGGCTTGCCAAGCGTCAGGTCGAAACCGGCGAGGTCAAGAATGCGGCGCACGCGGATCTGGGTGAAAAAACCACCGTTGAAATAGAAAAGCCGCGAGCGGTGGGAGGTGCCGCTCGCGGTTTGATTTGGGACCTCGGTCCCGGTCGTCAACTTAGGTGTTGTCGGCGATATTCGCCAACGCGCTGATAGTACCAAGTGAGCCGGTGAGCGCAGAGATGGTCTTGGTCCAGGTGACAAACGGCGCTTCGGTGACGTAAACGGTGTCGTCGTCACGAATGACAAAGTCACGCGCTTCAAACATGCCATTGGGCTCTGTCAGATCAAGAACATAGACCAAGCGCTGCTCACCCTGCAGGTCGCTGCGGCCAAGCACCTGATTGGCGATCTCGGCGGGCTCGTTGCGGAACACAAACACGCCTGTCGGATCAGCCGCATTGGTGTTCAAGCCGCCAACCTGTGCCAAAGCCTCGATGGCCGACAGGGTCTGCGTCTCGAACTCAAGCCGGCTTTGCGCGCCTGTAGAGCCCAGCACCGTAAAGGCGCGGCTGTCTTGCTCGATCAGAATGCGATCTCCGCCGCGCAGGGCAATGTCGAACTCGGGGTTGGTATAAAGGTCTTCAAACCAGATGGTGCAGCGATGCGAGCCACGGATCACGGTGATCTGGGCAACCTCAGGCGGCAAGGCAATGCCGCCAGCCCGCGCAATCATCGAAGACAATGTGCGGGTAGGGCGCTCGATGGCGTATAGGCCTTGGCTGCCGACACCGCCCACAAGCGAGACGGTCGAGCCGTCACCGGCCAGACGGCGCACGATAACCTGCGGGTCCGGGGTCTGGGTGTCCAGTTTGTTGGTGATGATACGGCGCAGGCCTTCCGGCGTGTTGCCGGCGGCCATGATCCGGCCCGCATAGGGCACGAAGATAAAGCCCTGGCCATCCACCTGAACCTCGTCCAGCGCCGTTGCATTCGCGCCAGCGGCGGCCAAAAGCCCGTCATCGACATTTTCATAGATCAACAGGCCCAGCGTGTCGCCGGGGCTGATCGTGTCAGAGCCTACAACGCCCGCATTCAGGAATGCCTGGGAAAAGCCCAATACAGGCTGAACAGCTGTGGCGCGTGTCACCCGGCTGTTGACGGACACGATGAACGCGTCGCCTTGCTTCTGCACGGAACCTGCAAAGATTTCGTTTTTGTTGGGGCCCGGACGGGGCAAGCCACATGATGCAACCAGGGTTGTCACCAAAACAAAGGACGCAATGCGGGCGCCCCTTTTAGATATAGTAGTCACTGCGTGAGCTCCTCGTTGGGAAACTGCCTCAAGATTTTCTTTTTTTATAAACCTATAGAATCGCAGTGAAAAAGATAGCGCTGTTTCAGCGAACCACGTGCAACTGTTGCCGTGGCGTCGCAGTGCCTGCCGTCAGCGCGTCATATGGGTCGTGGTCTTGCATCATCATATCGACCACTTGGCGCAGCAATTGCCGCCGTCCACGGGCCGAGTAGAAACCGCCCGGAATTTGCGACGTTTCCAGCAGATAATGGCGATAATCCCGGTAAGCTACGCTGTCGGGGCGCGTCGGGTTTTTGAAGAAATCCGGCAAGGATTGGGTGGAGACGAACTCCGGTTTGTTGTAAACCGCGTCCCCGAACACTTTCAGCGGGAAACCGCGCCACAAGACCTGCTGGGCTGCGGTGGAGTTCACCGTAACCGCGCTGCGCGCCGTATTAAGCAGCCCCGCCAGCTTGCCGCCGCGCACAAAATGCACGCGCTGTGTAACGCCATGCGCCCGCGCCAGCTTTCTGATCAACCGGCTCAACGGAACCCGGCCATCTTCAAGAGGATGCGCCTTCAGCACCAGATGATGATGTTTCGGCGCCCCGCCGGCAAACCCGGCAATCACCAGTTCCAGAAACTCCGGCATGGTCTCGAACCGCGAATGCGATTGGAAGCTGGCATCATGTTCCAGCTGCAAGAGGCACAAATGATATGGAAACCCGCCCCATTTGATGCGCCGCGTGGCGATCGCGCGGGCCAGCGCTGTGAAGGGCATGGTCAGCAACCTTTTGACGTAAAGCCAGAATTCGCTTGAGACCGACATCGCCCGGTGCGGCCTGAACTGACGGTAACCCCTGTTTCGAAGCAATACGAAATAATGATACAATGCGCCGTAAAACACATGCTCGCGCATATCGCCCCAGCGGGCAGGGGCGTCAGGGAGGTCAAGGTCGATCCCCTCCAGCGCGGCCTGCATCTGCCTGACACCCATCTGCATCAGGCGCGAATGGCCATTCGTCCCGCCGCGTTCATAGGTCACCCAATAAGGGCGCAGATAGCCCTCCTCGAACACATGGACGGTCAGGCCTGCGTCCTTCGCAATCTGCACCGCGTACGCGTGAACGGGTCGCGTGTCGCCGTAAAGCACAATGTCGGTCACGGATTTCTCTGCAATCAGTGCACGGAACCGGTCCGGCCATGCGGCCTGATCCGCCTGAAAAGGGATATAGCTCTCGCGTTTCGGCCAGAAGGCCTGATCGCCGCGATTGAACCCCACACGCCAAACCTGCGCACCTGCCGCTTCGACCATTTTGCCAAGGCGATAGAAGAAAGGCCCGTGGGGGCCTTGCAGGAACAGGAAGGTTTTTGCAGCCTCAGACATCAATGGCTTTCTTCGGTTATGGCCAAATGCTTCGGTGCACTCTAGCCGCTTTGACCCCTCATGCGAGGGGATAAACTTGCCTTTAGCTGCAAAATCGGGCCGAAATTGGCGCGTCTTGGGGCATCCTGTGGGTTTGAGCCGGGCTTGCGGCAGGCAGAACTGCGGGTTACGTCAAACATATAGCGCAAGGAGTTAGCAGTTTGTTTACAGGCATCATCACAGATATTGGCCGGATCACGCAGGTCGAGCAACGCGGCGATCTGCGCGCGCGAATTGCCTGTCGCTATGACACGAGCACCATTGACCTTGGCGCGTCCATTGCCTGCAATGGCTGCTGTCTGACCGTGGTGGCGCTGGGCGATGCGTGGTTCGAGGTCGACGTTTCCGCCGAAAGCCTGTCGAAGACCAATCTGGGCAGCTGGGCCGAGGGCACCCGCATCAATCTGGAACGCGCCTTGAAAGTGGGTGACGAGTTGGGTGGCCATATCGTGTCAGGCCATGTCGATGGCGTCGCCGAGATCACCGCAATGGCGGATGACGGTGACAGCACGAGGGTCACCTTGCAAGCGCCTGATAATCTGGCAAAATTCATCGCCCCCAAGGGCTCGGTCGCGCTTAATGGAACCTCTTTGACTGTGAACGAGGTCGATGGGTCTCACTTCGGCATCAACTTCATTCCGCATACCAAATCCGTCACAAATTGGGGCGACGCCGCCATCGGGGACCGGGTCAACCTCGAGATCGACACGCTCGCCCGCTATGTTGCACGCTTGCAGGATTGGGCATGAGCCTGCTTGGCCACAATAATGGCCCCACGATGGAGGCCGGGTTCAGCTGGCGCAAACACAGCTGGTCTAAAGCCCGTGCGGACCTGCTGCCAAGCCTGCCGATAGAGGTTCTGCGCAACCGGGTCAGACGTGCAAAAGCGCTGGGTCTGCCCTATAAGACATACGCTTCTGTGCGTGCGGCGTC
>CALFWN010000271.1 GCA_937928335.1 uncultured Litoreibacter sp.
CTGCCAACAACGCCACATGTAAGTTTATGGGGGGGGGGCAGGGTGCCCCCTGGAGGTCTGCCAATTGAGCAGGTCCTCGGAGAGTACTCACTTTCTTTGCCTTCGCAGAGGCGTCGATTTTTTCGATTTCATCAGAGCCCCGGATAGCTTCTGAGATCGGAGGCACGTGCCTCCGATCTATTTCCTAACTTTTCCGAATACAAAACGCCAACCTTATCATACGAAACCCATCAGAATGATTTCAAATTCGGAAAATTACACACCACCCGTTCCGGGTTGATGCCCGATAAAAGCGCCAGATCCTCATTGTCGGAAAACGCTCGCATGGATTTGCCGGTCCGCGTGCGGTTCAGGAACCAAAAAAGCAGCGCCACAACAACAACTGCCGTGATGACGGTGATGCCTTGGGTGGTCTTGATCGCAAGGCCTTCCTTCAGCCCGGTCATCTCCTTGAAATTCCGCGCCGAGATCAGGAACCGCTCACCATCCGCAAACCGTTGATCACCCGGCCCGATGATGAACCGCGTCAGCCCGTTCATGATGAACATCACGCCCAGCGACACCATCACAAAGACCACCGGCTTGACCCGCGTGCGCCGATAGAAACGGTAGACCACGCGGTCGGTGCCCAGCAGCACCAGCCCGGTCAGAATAATTCCGAAGGGCAGGGCCAGCAAAGCGGTCGGCAAAGGACCCGCGCTGATGCCCACGGATTGAAAGCCCCAGGTGATCAGAATGACGAACATCGTGCCAAAGGCCATCGTGTCGCCATGCGCAAAGTTCGAGAACCGCAAAATGCCATAGATCAACGTGACACCCAACGCGCCCAGCGCCAGCTGCGCCCCGTAAGCGATGCCGGGGACCAGCACGAAATTGGTCAATGCCACGATGGCGTTCAGAAAATCCATCAGCCGCAGCTCCCCAGATAGTTGATCATCAAAGGCCCGTCGAAAATATGCGTCGAATACCGCGCATCCCCGCCGACCTGCCGCGTCAGCACATGAATGGCGGAGGCCGTATGACCAACCGACACACGTGCCACGTCCGACCCATCCGCGTCGGTCGGGATCGCGCTCAAGGGGGTCGTCTCGGCATCGGTGATCATCTGGTTGCCGTCAATCTCCATGCTGAAAGCGGTCTCGGCGCAGCCGTCGCCCTCGAAACATTCCTGCTTGAAGATGCAGGTCCCCCCAAAGGCCGGGGCCGCGCAGATCACCAGCCCCGTCACTGCGTTGAAAACACGCCTGCGGGAGGTGTTCCAAACTCTCATTGCGTCACCCTCCCAGGAAAGATTTGCGCACTTCAGGGTCATTCAACAGCGCCGCCCCAGTGTCAGTAAATCGGTTGCGTCCCTGCACCAGAACATAGCCTTTATCAGCAATTTCAAGTGCTTGCCGGGCGTTTTGTTCCACCATCAGGATCGAGATGCCGGTGCGGGCCACTTCGATAATCCGGTCAAACAGCTCGTCCATGACAATCGGCGATACGCCCGCTGTCGGCTCATCAAGCATCAAGACCTTGGGCTGCGTCATCAATGCGCGCCCCACGGCCACCTGCTGACGCTGACCGCCCGACAATTCGCCCGCCGCCTGCGCGCGTTTCTCGCGCAGGATGGGGAACAGGTCAAACACCTGCTCGATGGTTTTCTGAATATCGTCGCGGCGCAGGAAGGCGCCCATCTCAAGGTTTTCCTCAACCGTCATCGAGGTGAAAATATTCGAGGTTTGCGGGACAAACGCCATGCCCTTGGCCACCCGAGCTTGCGGGGTCAAAGAGGTGATATCCTCGCCAAACAGCCGCACCGCGCCCTGTCGCACATTCAACATCCCGAACACGGCTTTCATCGCCGTGGATTTGCCCGCGCCGTTCGGGCCCACAATCACTGCGATCTCGCCCTCGTCAACGGCGATGGTACACTCATGCAAAATATCCGGACCGGAGCCATAGCCGCCCGACATGGCATCGCCAATGAGAACTGGATCACTCATGCCTGCGCCTTTGCTTTGTTCTTCAGCCCGGTGCCCAGATAGGCCTCGATCACGTGTTCATTTGCTTTGATCTCGTCCAATGTGCCCTCGGCCAGCACACGACCTTCCGCCATGCAAATCACCGGGTCGCAAAGGCGGCCAATGAAATCCATATCATGCTCGATCACGCAAAACGTGTAGTTGCGCTCCTGATTGAGCCGGATAATCGCGTCGCCAATGGTGTTCAAAAGCGTCCGGTTCACGCCCGCGCCCACCTCGTCGAGAAACACGATCTTGGCGTCCACCATCATGGTGCGCCCCAGCTCCAGCAGCTTCTTCTGCCCACCAGACAGGTTGCCCGCGCGCTCATGGGTCAGATGGTCAATGGTCAGGAACTCCAGCACCTCGTCGGCCTTCGCCGCAAGCGCGCGTTCTTCCTCCGCGATGCGTTTGCGCCCGAACCAGGTGTTCCAAAGCCGCTCTCCGCTTTGGCCGCCCGGCACCATCATCAGGTTCTCGCGCACCGTCATCGAGGTAAATTCATGCGCAATCTGGAATGTCCGCAAAAGACCTTTGGAAAACAATGTGTGGGGCGGCAGCCCGGTGATGTCCTCGCCATCCATCGTCACACGGCCCGAGGTCGGTTTAAGAACGCCCGCAACTGCATTGAAAAGAGTGGTTTTTCCGGCGCCGTTTGGTCCGATCAACCCGGTGATTGACCCGGTTTCGATTTTCAGCGTCGCACCATCCACGGCATGAAAGCCGCCGAAATGCTTGTGCAGATCATGCACTTCGATCATGTCGGATTGCCCCTTTGAAAAAGCAGCCCGGATCGCTCCGGGCTGCCTGTCTTGCGAACGGAAGGAGAGACCTACTTGCGGCCTGCTGTCACCTCAGCGCCGCCTTCATAGCCCACCACACGGTAGTTGCCGGCAGCTTCGCCCGGCCCGATCAGCTCAACGTCAGTCGCACCGACATAGTCGATATCGCCGCCGTCTTTCAGGATTTGCAAACCCTTGGCCAACTCACCCGCCGAGATTTTCTCGCCCGGCGCGTTTGCCACTTCCATGACCTTCGCTTTGTAATCTGCGGGCTCACTGGAACCAGCGGCCTGCATTGCAAGCATGATCAGCGCAGCCGCGTCATATGTTTCAGGGGCAAACGGGGATGTTGGCTCGGCAACAGCGTCTTTTGCCAGATCGGTGAACAGTGCCGACAATTCGTCCGAGGGCGAAGGATGCTGGCCCGAAGAGCCATCGATCTCGGAGCCGAAATTCTCAACCAGCTTGGTCGAAATCATGCCGTCGGGGAAGTGGAACGTGTCAAACGCGCCAGTGTCGAGCGCCGCGCGGACAATGCCCGAGCCACCCTGATCGACATAGCCTGCAACGACCAGACGCTCGCCACCCGCAGAGGCCAAAGCACCAACCTCAGCAGAATAATCGGCCTTGCCGTCTTCATGGGCCGCGTTGATGGTCACGGTGCCGCCAGCCTCTTTGTAGGCAGCTTCGAACGCGTCAGCCAGACCTTTGCCATAATCGTTATTGGTATAGGTCAGCGCGACCTCATTGATACCGGCCTCGATCAGAACTTCCGTCATCACCACGCCCTGACGCGCGTCAGAGGGGGCTGTGCGGAAGAAAAGACCTTCATCTTCGTTATTGTTGTGGCTGAGCCCCGGCGAGGTCGCCGATGGCGAAACCATCACCGTGCCGTTGGCCAGAGCCACGTTGTTCAGGATCGCGGCAGTCACGCCGGAGCAGCCGGAACCAACAATGCCTTTGACGCCGTCCGAGGTGATCTGGCGTTCTGCCACAGCGGTCGCGGCGGCTGCATCAATACAGGTCGAGTCGCCGCGGATGCCGGTCACTTTCGCGCCGTCCAGCAGCAGGCCGCTCTCGGTCACTTCCTTCATGGCCAGCTCGGCCGCATTACCCATATGCACGGCCAGCGATTCAATCGGGCCCGTGAAGCCCAGGATAATGCCCAGTTTGACTTCTGTTGCATGGCCGTCGGCAAATGCGCCGCCCGCCATCATGGCTGTTGCTGTTGTTGCAAGCAGTAATTTTTTCATCAGTTTTCTCCCAGTTAGACCAGTTATCCGGCCCTTTTGATGCGCGGACACTAAACGCAAGTTTCTCTGTTGAAAAGCATGAACCTAAAGGCAAGCGCTACGGCCTCACCGACATGTCAGGCTCCGGGGATTGCGCGAAGGGGCAGGGGCACTATCTTGCGTGAATAGTCTCAGCCCGATCCAGTCCGAGGAGCCCAAACGATGATACGCCCGATCCTAGCCTCCATGCTTTGCCTTGCCCTCGCCTCCGGTGCGACCGCCATGACCACGATGCAGGGCAAATTGACCGTCACTCAGGTCGCAGACGGGTTCGAGGAACCCTGGGCCATCGGACATCTGCCAGATGGCGGCGTGCTGATCACCGAGCGGGGTGGGCAGGTCATCCATCTGCGCGCAGATGGCAGCCGTGTGACCGTGAAAGATGGCCCCAGGGCGGCAGAGGCCGGGCAGGGCGGCCTGCTCGATGTGATGATCCCACGCGATTTCGCGCAATCGCGCGAGGTGTTCTTCAGCTATGTCTCCACCCAGAACGGATCAACGGGCACCGCACTTGGGTCAGGGCGGCTCAGCGAAGACGGCACCCGGTTCGAAGGGTTCCAGAAACTCTGGCAGATGGCCCCGCATAAGCAAACTGATCGCCATTTTGGCTCTCGGGTGGTCGAGGCACGGGACGGCACTGTTTTCCTCACCATCGGTGATCGCGGGGATCGCCCCTCGGCGCAGGATCTGAGCAATCACAATGGCGCGGTGATCCGCCTGACACGCTCCGGCGCCGTTCCTGCCGACAACCCCTTCATCGGCACACAAGGCGTTGCGCCCGAGATCTACTCCTATGGCCATCGCAACCCGCAAGGTGCGAGCCTTGACGAGGACGGGGTGCTTTGGGTGGCCGAACATGGCGCGCGCGGCGGTGATGAGGTCAACAAGATCACTCCGGGTGCAAATTACGGCTGGCCGGTGATCAGCTATGGCACGCATTACTCCGGCGAGAAGATCGGGGTCGGCACCTCCAAACCGGGGATGGAGCAGCCGCTGCATTACTGGGACCCCTCCATCGCGCCCTCTGGCATGATGATCTATTCCGGCAAGCTCTGGCCGCAATGGAAAGGTGATATCTTTGTGGGCTCGCTGCGCGACGATTATATCTCAAGGCTGGAAGGCCCCAACGTGTTCGAGCGCGAAAAGCTGCAAAGCAGTGAGACAGGTCGCGTACGCGATGTGGTCGAGGGCCCCGAAGGTGCCATCTGGTTTCTCTCCGTCGACAGCGGCGCCCTTTATAAAATCACGCCCTAGCCTGCGCCGGAAACGGGCATGCGCCGTCCCTCAGCGCGTGCCCCCTTGTCTCCATTTGGTTCAAAAATACTCAAATGGTGCGGCATGGATCACACGAGCGACGGCAGCCATAACACGATGCCCGGAAACGCCACGAGCAGCGCAATCGTGATCCCGTCAGCAATGAAAAACGGCGTCACACCCTTGAAGACGTCCTGCACGCTCAGGTCATCGCGCACGCCCGCGACA
>CALFWN010000272.1 GCA_937928335.1 uncultured Litoreibacter sp.
GCGACGAAGATCACCACTCCCAGCGCCGGAGTGCCAAACCAGGCCACACCAACAAGTCCCATGACAACAGCAAAGATCAGGCCGTTGAGCAGGCCCGCAACGGCCTCCCTGCGCACGACACGCAGCAGG
The DNA here is from genome assembly GCA_937928335.1 of uncultured Litoreibacter sp. GTDB lineage: Bacteria > Pseudomonadota > Alphaproteobacteria > Rhodobacterales > Rhodobacteraceae > Litoreibacter. Next base: position 130 of record CALFWN010000272.1, read on the forward strand.
TTCGAGCCGGTCAGGTCACGGGTCGCAATGGCACGCACAGCCACGGTCAGAGACTGGGTTCCCGCATTGCCGCCCATCGACGCGACGATCGGCATCAAAACAGCAAGCGCCACAATCTGGCTCAGAATTTCCTCAAATTGAGCAATCACGAGCGAAGCCAGAACAGCGGTGGCAAGGTTGACCGCGAGCCAAGGAAACCGCTGCTTTACGGTCTCAAGGGTTCGGTCCGAAACGCTTTCATCCGCCCCAACCCCGGCGAGGCGCAGGATGTCTTCTTCCGCCTCCTCGTCAAGCACCACCATCGCGTCATCTATGGTGATGACGCCCACCAGCCTGTCATCCTCATCCACAACCGGGGCTGAGATCAGGTGGTATTGATTGAACGCATAGGCAACGTCGCCTTCATCCTGAAGCGCCGGGATGGTACGAAAGCTATCTTCCGTCATCGTGGAGAGTTTCTGGCTGCGCTTCGCACCAAGGATACGTCCCAGCGTCACGTAGCCAATGGGATGGTATGCAGGGTCAACCAGAATGAGATGATAGAACTGCTCGGGAAGATTGTCTTCGCTACGGATGAAATCGATGGCCTGCCCCACGGTCCAGTCCTCAGGAGCCACCACCATCTCGCGCTGCATCAAACGGCCAGCAGAGGTTTCAGGATAGCTCAAAGCATCTTCGACAACCGCGCGATCCGCATCGTCCAGAGCGTCGAGGATGAGGTCTTGTTGCTTGTCCTCAAGGTCCTCGATCAGATCGACAACATCATCAGATTCCAACTCACGCACCGCCCCTGCAAGGACGTGGTCGGGCAAGAACTCGATGACCTCCTCGCGCAAGCCTTCTTCAAGCTCCGAGAGGACCTCGCCATCAAGGCCTGTTGACCAGAGCGACAGGAACGCCCGGCGCTCCGGCCCGCTGATCTGCTCCAGAAGGTCCGCGATATCGGCAGGATGCAAAGGGTCGAGCAGCTGATCTAGCGCCTCGGCATCGACACGGGTAATTGCGTCAAGAACCTGCGCCACAAGGCCCCGTTGCAACTCGTAAGTTTCGGAGGCCGCGTCTTGCGGCGGCTCTTTGGGATGGTTTTCTGGATCGGTCATCCTGCGATCCTTAGTTTTATATGGAAGGGTCAATTTGCAGCTTAGACAATGCCCTTGGTCAGCGGTAGGTCGGATTTCAGGAATTTCCTTTTTGGAACAGCAGAGATACGACTGACAGCATGGAAACCACCACCAAGCTCATTTTTGGGCAGACACTCAGCTTCAAGGGCAATCCTTTCGTGGAAGGAGTGGATGCGGTCCAGCATCACCGCCACGGCGCAGTATTGATAGAAAACGGCAGGATTTCGTGGGTTGGGCCGGCGGAGAATGCCAAGCCACCCGCCAACGCTGAGACGCACCAGTTTGGCGAAAAACTGGTCATGGCCGGTTTTGTTGATGCGCATTTGCACTATCCACAAACCGCCATGATCGCCAGTTGGGGTAAACGGCTGATCGAGTGGCTCAACACCTACACATTTCCCGAGGAGATACGGTTTAAGGACCCGCAATATGCCGACCTCATTGCAAAACGCTATTTCGACCTGGCCATCGGGCATGGCACGACGAGCATGTGCAGCTACGCCACGATCCACCCTGAAAGCGTAGAGGCCTTCTTTGCCGAGGCGAAGCGGCGCGGGATCAGGGCCTATACGGGCAAGACCTGTATGGACCGGAATGCACCTGACGGGCTACGAGACACTGCGCAATCGGCCTATGACGACAGCAAGGCTCTGGCAAAGAAATGGCATGGTGTAGACAGATTGGGATACGTCATAACGCCTCGTTTCTCCCCGACCTCCTCCCCAGAGCAGCTCGAAGCGCTTGGCGCCCTTTGGGCAGAGATGCCGGATTGCCTGATGCAGACCCATATCAGCGAGCAGGTTGAAGAGGTCGCCTGGGTTCGTGAGCTCTTCCCTGATGCCCGTGATTACCTCGATACTTATGAGAAACACGGGCTGCTCGGGGCGAAGGGTATCTATGGCCACGCCATCCATCTGACCGAGCGCGAGAAGGCGCGGGCCCTTGAAACTGGTGCAGGGCTGGCCCATTGCCCGACCTCCAACACGTTCATCGGATCAGGTATCTTTGACCTGAAAGGGTTAAGCGCTGCGGGCCAGAGGGTCGGGCTGGCCACAGATATCGGGGGCGGGTCCAGTTTTTCGATGCTGCACACGATGGCTGCAGCCTATGAGGTCGGACAGTTGAACGGAACGGTCTTGCACCCTGCGGAGCTTTTGTGGCTGGCCACTTGTGGCTCTGCCAAACTGCTGCACGCACAGGATCAGATAGGCAATCTGGCGGAGGGTATGGAAGCGGATCTGATCGTGTTGGATTTGGCCTCGACCCCAGTGATCGCGCAGCGCCATGCGGAAGCTGACACGATATGGGAGGCGATCTTCCCGACGATCATGATGGGGGATGACCGCGCCATCTCTAACGTCTTCATCGCGGGAAAGCTGGCCCCGAAACCGGTTGGTTAACAGCGGGATCCCAGCACCAAAACCCAGTAATTGCCGGACGCACGCGCCACCCCGTATTCCGTCGCACGATCAGACAGGTTGTTGCGCCTGTGACCCGGGCTGTTCATCCAGGACGTCATGACCTGGCCTGCTGATTGCTGGCCCTGCGCGATATTTTCCGCAACAAAGCAATACGGGTATCCTGCCGCCCGGACGCGATCCGTCAACTG
>CALFWN010000273.1 GCA_937928335.1 uncultured Litoreibacter sp.
GGAGGCCAGCGGACGTTATGACCGTGCTCTGGAGATGCACTATGCTGACATCAACAACATGCCACACACGGCTAAGTTTGACGTAAATAGTTGCACTCGACCCTCATATCGCGCTTGCGTTGCTGGACTGGCAAATTGACCTCGGCGCGACGGAGGCAATCGGTGAAACACCCGTGAACCGATACGAGACGCCGAAAAAACAACCCAAACCAGAGGTGAACGCGGAGGCCGTCGCGCCGGTTTTGGCGCCAACTGCCGACCCCGCCGCAGAAGCGCGGACGCTGGCTGACGCGGCTCAGGATCTGGATGGGTTGAAGGCCGCTATCTCAGGGTTCGAGCTGTGCGAATTGAAAAAGGGCGCGCGATCGCTGGTCTTCTCTGATGGTGTGCCCGGCGCGCGGGTGATGGTCATTGGCGAGGCCCCCGGCCGGGACGAGGACCGTGAGGGCCGCCCCTTTGTGGGCCGCGCAGGCCAGCTTCTGGATGCGATGTTTGCTGAAATCGGGCATGGCCGCGCAGGTGCGGAACATCCGATCTACATTACCAATGTCATGCCCTGGCGACCGCCGCAGAACCGGGAACCTACGCCCGATGAGATTGCAATGATGATGCCGTTTCTGGAGCGCCATGTGGCTCTGGCCAAGCCGGATGTGCTGGTGTTGATGGGCAATGTCTCTTGCATGGCCGTGCTGGGCAAGAAGGGCATCACCCGGCTGCGGGGCACATGGGTCGAGGCGCTGGGCAAACCCGTCTTGCCGATGTTCCACCCGGCCTATCTGTTGCGCAGCCCATTGGCGAAACGGGAGGCCTGGGCCGATTTGTTGTCGCTGCAAGCGAGGTTACGATCATGACAGAACGCGCGTTTATCCCGGTCCGTATTGCGGTGCTGACCGTGTCGGACACAAGAACGCTCGAGGATGACAAATCCGGCAACACGCTGGTCGCACGGTTGGAAGAGGCGGGGCATATTCTGACAGCGCGCCTGATCCTGCCTGATGAGCGGGCGCAGATCGCGGTTCAGTTGCGGGACTGGTGCGCAGATCCCGAGATTGACGTGATTTTATCGACGGGTGGCACCGGTCTGACCGGGCGTGACGTCACGGTCGAGGCGCATCGCGATGTCTATGAAAAAGAGATCGACGCCTTTGGCACGGTGTTTACTCATGTCTCGATGGCCAAGATCGGCACCTCGGCGGTGCAAAGCCGGGCAACAGGCGGGGTGGCACAGGGCACATATCTCTTTGCGTTGCCGGGCAGCCCCGGCGCCTGCAAGGACGCCTGGGACGAGATTTTGGTCAAACAGCTCGATTATCGACACAATCCCTGCAATTTTGTTGAGATTATGCCGCGTCTGGATGAGCACCAGCGACGGAAATAGCATTTTCGTGCGTTTGGCTTGTAGGGTTGGACGATCTCGGGTTTGCGCCCTACATCTTTTCTGTCGCCACACATTGGAGCTTTATCGCCCATGCGTTTCTTCCGCCGAAGCCTGATCGGGCTTTTCTTGTTGTCCGTCACCGCTGGCTTGCTGGCGGTGGGGGGCAATCTTGTCTACTCGGCGCTTAAGACGCGCTGGGCGGAGGAGCCGTCGCAGCGCCCTGCGCGGGAACGGGTATTCTCTGTAAGTGTGACCACTATCGAGCCCGGCAGCATCACCCCCGAGCTGACCAGCTTTGGCGAGGTCCGCAGCCGCCGTACGCTTGATCTGCGCGCCCCTTTGGGCGGCACGGTGGTCGAGCTGGCGGAAAACTTTCAGGAAGGCGGCACCGTTCGGGAAGGTCAGCTTCTGGCGCGCATTAACCCCGCTGACATGCAGGCTGCGATGGATGTTGCTGAAACCGATCTGCTTGAAGCGGAAGCGGATCTACTGGACGCGCGGCGCGGGATTGATCTGGCCCGCGACGAGCTGAACGCGGCGCGGACGCAGGCGGATCTGCGGATCAGGGCGTTGGAACGTCAGCGCGATCTCCTGCAACGGAATGTCGGCACGGCAGCCGCCGTAGAGGAGGCCGAACTGGCCGTTTCAAGCGCTGAGCAGGCCGTGTTGTCGCGACGGCAGGCCCTGCAACAGGCAGAGGCGCAGCTGTCGCAAACCGAAACGCTGATCACCCGGCTCAAGATCAACCTGCAGGATGCGAAACGCCGCCTGGCGGATACCGAAATTTTCGCGCGTTTTGACGGGCGGCTTTCGGATATTGCGGTCTCTGCGGGCGGTCTGGTGGCCAATAATGAGCGGCTGGCACAGCTGGTTGACCCTTTGGCGCTGGAGGTGGCATTTCGTGTCTCCACCAGCCAATATGCGCGGCTGATTGACGAAAACGGAACCCTGATTGATGCCCCGGTCGAAATTCGAATGGATGTTCTGGGCACGGACCTGATCGCCGAAGGGCGTTTGACCCGGGAAAGCGCCGCCGTGGCGGAAGGCACGACGGGCCGGCTGCTCTTTGCGGAGATTTCGAACCCCAAAGGGCTGCGGCCCGGCGATTTCGTCACCGTGATCTCGAAGGAGCCGGAATTGTCGCGTGTCGTGCGGCTGCCTTCTGCGGCGGTCGGGCCGGACCAGACGGTTCTGTTGATCGGTGAAGAAGATCGGCTGGAGCTGGCAAGTGTCGAGGTGCTGCGCCGCCAGGGCGATGATGTGATTTTGCGCGCACCGGGTCTGCAGGGCCGTGAGGTGGTTACCGAACGAAGTCAGGTTCTGGGGGCGGGCATCAAGGTCAAACCTATTCGCCAGAGCGGTGCCGCGCCCGAAGAGCCCGAACTTGTCGAGCTGGATGACGACCGCCGCGCCCGGATCATTGCTTTTGTGGAGGCCAATAGCCGCATCCCCGATGAGGTGAAAGCCCGGATGCTTGGTCAGCTTCAGGAGGCCAAGGTGCCTGCGCAGATGGTGGCTCGCATCGAGTCGCGGATGGGGAGCTAGGCCCATGCGGGACGCGCTGCGATCAACCACGGGCGGGGTGATGTCCTACTTTACCCGTCACCGGACCGCCGCGAACTTGTTGCTGATCATCCTGCTGGCCATCGGCATCGCGTCCTTGCCCCGTATGCGGACGCAGTTTTTCCCCGATGTAATCGTCGACACGGTGTCGGTAAGTGTTCCCTGGCGGGGCGCGGGGGCGGAAGATGTTGACCGCGCCATCGTGCAATTGCTTGAGCCGACGCTGCTGGCGGTGGAAGGTGTTGAAAGCTCGGTGTCGTCCTCGCGGGAGGGCAGCGCCTCTATCACGTTGGAGTTCGAGCCCGATTGGGACATGTCACGCGCCGCCGATGAGGTGCAGGCGGCTGTTGATGCGGTGAATGACCTGCCCGAAGACGCAGAGGACCCGGTGGTCCGGCGCGGGGCGTGGCGCGACAGGGTTACCGATGTGGTGATCACCGGCCCGGTGGGCGTCGAGCAGCTGGGGAGATTTGCCGACGAATTTGTCACGCGCCTGTTTGCGGCAGGCGTCACACGTACCACAATACGCGGGGTCGCGGCCCCCGAAACCATCGTCGAGGTGCCGTCGCAGGCCCTGATCCGGCATGACGTGACGATGGCCGAGATTGCCGAAGCGATCCGCGGGGAAGCCTCTGCGGACCCGGCGGGCGATGTCTCTGGGGGCAATGCGCGGGTGCGCACCGGGGTTGCCAAACGAGACCCGGCCCAGATTGCCGCGATTGTTCTGCGGTCGAACCCGGACGGCTCAAAGCTGACGATTGGCGATGTGGCGACGGTGCTGGTCGAAGGGACCGACCGGGAGCGCGCCTATTTCCGTGGGGATAACCCGGCGATTTCCGTGCGGGTCGACCGCTCCAACCGAGGTGATGCCATCGGCATTCAGGAGCAGGTGACGCAGGTTGCCGAGGATCTTGCGCTGACGCTGCCCTCGGGCACCAGCATTGATCTGATCCGCACCCGCTCGGAGGCCATTACAGGCCGGCTCGACATTCTGCTCGACAATGGCGCGGTGGGGCTTGGTCTGGTGGTCTTGCTGCTGTTCCTCTTTCTCAACGCACGCACAGCGTTCTGGGTGGCGGCGGGCATTCCGGTGGCGATGCTTGGCGCCATCGCGCTGATGTATATCGCCGGGCTGACCATCAACATGGTGTCGCTGTTCGCGCTGATCATCACGCTCGGGATTGTGGTGGATGACGCCATTGTGGTGGGGGAGCACGCGGATTTTCGAAACCGGGCGTTGGGGGAGGACCCTGTCACCGCTTCGGAAAACGCCGCGCGGCGCATGTCGGCCCCGGTATTTGCAGCCACGCTGACCACTGTGATCGCGTTTTTCGGGCTGGTGGCTGTGGGCGGGCGGTTTGGTGATCTGATCGCCGATATTCCATTTACCGTGATCGTCGTGCTGATCGCCTCGCTGGTCGAATGTTTCCTGATCTTGCCGCATCATATGAGCCACGCCCTGGCGGCCTCGGCCAAGGAGCATTGGTATGACTGGCCGTCGCGCACGGTGACCAAAGGGTTCAACTGGTTTCGTGGCGCTGTGTTCCGGCCCTTCATGGCGGGTGTGATCTGGGCGCGCTACCCCGTTCTGGCGCTGGCCTTGTTGCTGCTGGCCAGCCAGGCGGCGCTATTTATCAAGGGTGATGTCACTTGGCGGTTCTTCAACGCGCCTGAACGCGGGTCGATCTCGGGCAATTTCTCCATGCTGCCGGGGGCCACACGGCAAGACACGCTTGAGATGATGCGCGAGATGCAGCGCGCCACTGATGATCTGGCGGCGGAGTATGAGGAACGCTACGGTCTGAACCCGCTGGATTATGTGTTGGCAGAGGTGGGCGGGACCACCGGGCGCGGCCTGTCAGGGCAGGAGAGCAAGGATGCGGACCAGCTGGGCTCTATCGCGATTGAGCTGATTGATGCGGACCGGCGCAGCTATTCCTCCTTCCAGTTTGTGGGCGAGCTGCAGGACGCGGTGCGCCGTCACCCGATGGTGGAGCAGGTCAGTTTCCGGGGCTGGCGCTCCGGGCCGGGGGGCGACTCGTTATCGGTGCAGTTTTTCGGGGCGGAAGCGCAGACCCTGAAAGACGCGGCTGAAGCGCTGAAAACCGCGCTGCTGCAATTCCCCGAAGTGTCTGCCGTTGAGGACAGCCTTGCCTATGACAAAGAGGAGCTGATCCTTGATCTGACCGCCCAAGGTCAGGCGCTGGGCTTTACGATTGACGGGCTTGGGCAGGTGCTGCGCAACCGGCTGAATGGCGTCGAGGCCGCGACCTACCCGGACGGGCCACGCTCTGCCACGATCCGGGTCGAGCTGGCCTCTGGCGAGCTGACGGCCGATTTTCTGGAACGCACCTTCATGCGTGCTCCGGGCGGGGCCTACGTTCCACTGGCCGATATTGTGACGGTGACGTCGCAGACGGGTTTCTCGACGGTGCGGCGCGAAAACGGGCTTCGGCTTGTCTCTGTCACCGGTGACATTTCCGAGGATGACCCGGTGCGCGCGGCAGAGATCAACAGCGTGCTCACCACCGAGCTGCTTCCGCAGATCGAGCAGGATTTCGGCATCGCATCGCGGCAGGCGGGGCTGGCCGAGCAGGAACGCGAGTTCCGCAGTGACGCGACGGTTGGATTTATCTTGTGCCTGATCGGCATCTATCTGGCGCTGGCCTGGGTCTTTGCCAGCTTTACCCGCCCGCTGGTGATCATGGCGATCATCCCCTTCGGGCTGATCGGAACGATATATGGCCACAATGCGTGGGACGTGCCGCTGTCGATGTTTACGGTGGTGGGGCTGATCGGGATGACGGGGATTATCATCAATGACAGTATCGTGCTGGTCTCTACGGTGGATGAATATGCGAAAGAGCGTGGGTTGATCCCGGCGATCATTGACGGCGCGGCGGACAGGCTGCGCCCGGTGCTGTTGACCACTTTGACCACCGTTCTGGGGCTGGCCCCTCTGCTTTTTGAAACCTCGCGTCATGCGCAGTTCCTCAAGCCTACCGTGATCACGCTCTGCTACGGGCTTGGCTTTGGCTTGCTGCTGGTGTTGCTGGTCGTGCCCTCGCTGATGGCCATGCAGGCTGACGTGGCGCGGCAAACCCGCGCCTTGGCGCGGGCGCTGCGGGCCAGCCCGACTGCTGGTGCATTGCGGGCGGTGACGCTGCTGAATGTCGCTGTGATTGCTGCGGTTTTTGCAGGGACTTTGGGGATCACTCTATGGCAAGGTGGCCTGCCTGAGCTGCTGCCAACGCTGGGTGACATGCCTGCCCTGGGTGCGGCCTTTGTGCTGTTTTTGATCGGAGTGGTCGCGTTGCTGTTGGTCAACTGGGTTGGTGCGATCCTGCTGCACATGCTGCGCGCCGCAAAAGACGCTTAATTGCAACCTGTAAGCTCAACGGCGGATGTGGTGGTCAGCACCGTCATTCGCAGGTCTTCAAGGTCGATCTGGGCGTCTTGCTTGAAATTGACCATCTGCACCGTGGAGACGATCCAGTTTTCGTCGCGGTCAAAATCGGGCTCGCTGATCCAGACGTCTTGTCCGGGAAGCTCGACCACCGCGGTTTCGCTTAGCCCGTCAAGCTCTGGCAACATTGTTGCGACATCAAGCCGGTAGCCATCTTCCGTGGGGTAGAGCGTGCAGTCCAGCGCGGCTTCCGCAATCTCAGGAAGCTCATCAAGCGCCGAGTTGATCATCGCCACATCCGCTGCGCCTTCGCTGGGAAGACGCTGGTCGAGCGCCACGCTCACGGGAATGCAGATATCCTTGCAGACCCCGAGGGTCAGTGTCAGCTGCGCGTCGATATCGCCGGCCTGTTCAGAGTTGATATGGACGGGGAGCACGACAGTTTCATCATAGCCCACCGACCGCATTCCACTTTCGCGGAAAATGCCGGGGCGGGGCCAGTGAATCTCAGCGTTTTTGAGGTTGCGGGACCCCTCCCAAGACATTCTTGTCGGGACGCCACCGTCGCCGGGCGCACGCCAATAGGTTTTCCAACCGGGCGCGAGCTTGATCTCGATACCTGTGTAATGCGACCCGTCAGCCTGCCGCCAGCCTTCCAGAAGATTGACTTGAACAATGCTGTCAGTTGTTTCAACCACTTGCGCTGACGCAGAGGCGGCGGGGAACAGCGACATGGCAAGGGTCGCGGCGAGGAGACAGGAAGATGTTTTCATCAGAGCCAATATAGGGATGCTATGCGCTCACGGGAAATCACGTCTAAGCGAGACTCTGCTATAGATGCACGGTTCCAACACCGGGCTGGTGGCATCTGGTTGAACCCGCCCGACCCAGAGGCCAGTTTAGCATCATGAGCGCAGATGATGATTCCATGAACCTGAACGGACGGCTGCTGATTGCGATGCCGTCAATGAACGACATTCGGTTTGAGCAATCGGTGATCTTCATTTGCTCGCATTCCGAAAAAGGCGCGATG